>JBASRP010000451.1:0-5465 GCA_049273905.1 Actinomycetota bacterium | reverse complement strand
CCGAACGCGTCACGCTCAACCAGGGGATGATCGCCCTGTCGATCTCGGCGGTCGGGAACCTGCCGACGGGTCTCGCTCTGGGATTCATGACGGGCCAACTGCAGCGACTGCCGGGCCTCTTCATCCTTATCCCCGCGGCGATCGGGATGCGCGGCGCGATCTTCGGCGCGTTGGGCTCGCGGCTCGGGACCTCGATCCACGCCGGCCTCTTCCAGTTCACGATGGACAAGCGCGGCGTGCTGTACCAGAACGTTTACACCTCGGTGCTGCTCACGTTCATGTCATCGCTCTTCCTCGCGTTCGTTGCGCGGATCGTTTCGTCGGCGACGGGGCTGCTCAGCATCACGCTTTGGGACTATGTGGTGATCAGCGTGCTCGGAGGGCTCGCCTCGAGCGGATTCATCCTCGTCGCCACGGTGTTCCTTGCGCGCGAGGGATACCGTCGCGAGTGGGACCTCGACTCGGTCGCGGCGCCGCTGATCACGTTCATGGGCGACCTCATCACGCTCCCGGCTCTGTTCGCGGCGTCGTACGTGGCAGCGCGCGGCCATGTGACACTCGTCGTGGGGATCGCTTGCGCGCTCGTGTGCCTCTGGGCATTCGTGATGGCGTTCCGCACGAACCTCCCCACCGCGAAGCGGATCCTGACCGAGAGCGTCATCGTGCTGGGACTCGCGGGAACGATCGACATGATCGCCGGCACCGTGGTGGAGCACCGGCTCGATCGTTTCATAGCCCTCCCCGCTCTGCTCGTCATGCTCCCGGCGTTCTTGGAGAACGCCGGGGCGCTCGGCGGGATCGTGTCGAGCCGGCTCGCGAGCCGTCTGCATCTCGGCGCGATCCGGCCCCGGCTGCTGCCCGAGCGTCTCGCGGCGCTGGACATCTCGCTCGCCGGGCCGTGGGCGGTCCTCAACTTCGGGCTCACCGGCGTGACGGCGCACTTCATCGCGGTCGCGACGAACAAGGCGAGTCCAGGCTTGTTGCAGATGATGGCGATCGCCCTCGTGGCGGGGGCCTTCTCGACGGTCGGCGCGGCGCTCCTCGCGTACGGGACGGCCGTCGCGACGTTCCGTTTCGGCCTCGATCCCGATAACCATGGGATACCGATGATCACGAGCTCGATGGACCTGGCCGGCGTCCTCGCGGTTGTCGGTACCGTCGTCCTTCTGGGGGTGCGCTAGCGATGCCCGAACGCAGCACCGTCAAAGATCTCTTCGTCCGAGCAAAGGACGTTGCCGAGATCATGGTCGACCTCGCGTACGCCGCGATCTTCTTCGGCGACGAGCGGATCGCGCAGGCGGTCATCGACCTCGAGCAGAACATGGGCGACAACATCAACCGGCTGCGCGAGATATCGATCCTCGCGGCGCGCTCACCCGAGGACGCCGAGGCGATGTCCGGCGTGCTCGCGATGGCCGGCGCGATGGAGAAGATCGGCGACGCCGCGGAGGACATCGCGCGCGTCGTCCTCAAGGACCTCGGAGTGCCGAGCCAGCTGCGCGACGACCTGCGCCACGCAGAGGAAGTCGTCGCGCGCGTGCGCCTGCGTGACGAGAACCAGATGGAAGGACGCACGCTCGAGGAGCTCGGCCTCCCGACCGAGACCGGCATGTGGGTCATCGCGATCCGCCGCGACGTCGAGTGGATCTTCGGGCCGTCGGGCGACGAGGCCCTGGCCGGCGGCGACGTTTTGTTCTTGCAAGGCCCGGAGGAGGGCGTCGATCTCGTACGCGAGCTCGCCGGCGCACCGCGCCGCGATCTCCGCGAGCCGGTTGAGAAGACGATCACCGGGCTCGATCGCGCCGTCGATCTGCTCGTCGAGATGAAGGATGCGTCCGAGGTCGCCGTCGGTCTTGCCTACTCCGCGATCCTCTTCCACGACAAGGGACTCGCGGCCGAGGTCTCCTCGCTAGAAGACTCGACCGACGAGATGCATCACGAGCTGGAGCGCTGGGTGCTCCGCGCGGTTCGCGAGGGCGCCGATCCCGACGACCTCCGCGGGTTGCTCCATCTCGCGTTCGCGTCCGAGCGGATCGCCGACGCCGCGCAGGAGATGACGTGGCTCGTCGAGCGCGAGGAGGAGCCGCATCCGATCATCGCCGAGGCTCTGGCCGAGGCCGACGAGATCGTCGCCGAGGCCATCGTCGGCGAGGGATCCGCTGCGGCCGGGCGCAGCTTGCGCGCTTTGTCCTTGCGGACGGAGACAGGTATGGACGTCCTGGCGATCCAGCGCGGCGGCCGCTGGGTCTACCGGCCCCGCGGCTCCACGTCGTTGCAGTCCGGGGACCGTATCCTCGCGGTAGGCCCGGAGGACGGCGCGTCCGCGCTCGAGGACCTCTGCGCTGCACCCGAACAGAAGGAGTCGTGATGGAAGGCTCGGCGATCGCACCTCCCCGCCAGGTTCAGCGTCAGGGGTACCTCGTCCTCACGATCATTCTGGGCATCGCCGGTTCGTTCATCGCGATGGCGGGCTTCGCGAAGGGCACGTACCGCGTGGGGCCGCTCCTCGTCGACATGAAGGTGTTCCCGGCGGCCAAGGGCACGACCGAGCTGGGCGTCGAGCCGATCAACGGCGCACCCCTCATCAAGCCAGGACACGCCAAGGCCGACACGCACACAGGTTTCGTCGCGTTCGAGGGCGTCGTCACGGGCGTCTACGGAGACGCGCTCGTCCCCCTCGCGGCCAAGGCGGTGGCGAACCCGAAAGCCCTGGCGGATGAGATCAAGGCCGAGGGCAAGACCGCCGGGCGGAAATTCGGCTTACGCGTCGGACTCGTCGTCTTGGGCGGCGGCGCCGCCGGCGGCTTCGCGGTCGCGTTACTCGGCATGCGCATGCGGCGCGTGTTCCAGGGAGCGGCGGCCGGCGTGCTGGTGGTGGCGATCCTCGGCGTGCTCGCGTGGCAGACCTACGACATCGACAAATTCTCGGAGGAGCAGTTCACCTCGGGGAATGCGGTGTCGGTCGTCTCGAATCGCTAAGGTCCCAGTAACTCGCGGGCGATCAGGATCCGCTGGATCTCGCTCGTTCCCTCGCCGATCTCGAGCACCTTCGAGTCGCGGTAGAAGCGGGAGACGGCCGACTCGTTGATGAAGCCGTAGCCGCCGTGCACCTGCACGGCCTCCCGCGCGGCCGTCACCGCGACCTCCGAGGCGAACAGCTTCGCCATCGAGGCTTCCTTCTTGAACGGCATCCCTTGGTCCTTCATCCACGCGGCGCGGTAGACGGCGAGCCTCGCGAGATCGGTCTGCGTCGCCATGTCGGCGAGCTTGAACTGGATCGCCTGGAAGTCCGCGATGGGCTTGCCGAACTGCTTCCGCTCCTTCGCGTACGCGATCGACTGCTCGACACAGCCCTGCGCGAGACCGACGGCCAGAGCGCCGATCGCGACGCGCCCGCCGTCGAGGATGATCAGGAAGTTGCGGAAGCCCTCGCCGCGCGTCCCGAGGAGGTTCTCTTCGGGCACCCGGCACCCGGCGAACGCGAGCTCGCGCGTGTCGGACGCGTGCCAGCCGATCTTCTTGTAGGCCTTGCCGACCGTGAAGCCCGACGTGCCGACGGGGACGATGATGTTCGAGATCTCGGCGGCGTCGCCGCGTGCGCCGGTCGACGCGGTGATCGTGACGAACAGCGACAGCGGTGTGCCGACGTTGGTGATGAACGACTTCGAGCCGTCGATCACCCACTCGCCGTTGTCGAGGACGCCGCGCGTCTGCGTGGCGCCCGAGTCCGATCCGGCGCCGGGCTCGGTCAAGCCGAAGCCGGCGATGTTCTCGCCGCGCGCCAGCGGCACGAGCCACTGTTGCTTCTGTTCCTCTGTGCCGAACAGGTAGACGGGCATCGCACCGAGGCCGACCCCGGCCTCGAGGGTGATCGCCATCGATGAGTCGATACGCGCGAGCTCCTCGATCGCGATGCACAGCGTTGTGAAGTCCGATCCCGACCCGCCGTAGCGCTCGGGGAACGGAAGGCCGAACAGACCCAACTCGCCCATCTGGCGCACGATGTCGACCGGGAATTCCTCGGTCTCGTCCATCTCCTGCGCGCGCGGAGCGATGACCTCCTCCGCGAAGGCGCGGACGGTCTTACGGAACTCGTCCTGCTCGGGCGTGAACGCGAAGTCCATCGCGCGGAAGCGTAGCGCAGCCGTCGTCTAGACGATGCGGAACGCGCGGATGTCGTTGATCGACCCCGTGCGGCGTTTCTTCGGTTCGAGGACGGCCTCGACGCGCGCGCCGATCGTCGGCGCCGTACCGTTCGCCTCGAGCCGGTGGACGAGGACGGTGGTCGCGCCGTCGAGAGCGACGAGGCCGATCCACTGGGGTTCGGCGAGCGGGCGACCGTCGAGGTCGATGTGGACCGAGGTGAACGACTCCAGCCGGCCGCCGGGCCCGACCTCGACCCAGTCGTTGAGGGCGGCGAAGCACCGCTCGCAGAACATCCGGCCCGGCACGTACACGACGCCGCAGCTCTTGCAGGGCGTCGCGAGGATCGTGCCCTCGTCGCGCAGCGTGCGGAAGAAGCGGTCGCCGGCGACACCCGCGGTGTAGGTGTGGCGGACGGGGATAGCTCCCTCGACCACCTTCACACGTTCGGGGTTCGTGATCTTCTCGAGCATCAGCGTTTCGCCTTCTTCTTCGCGGGCTTCTTGGCGGACTTCTTGACCGGCTTCTTCGTGCTCTTCTTGGCCCTCGAGGCCACCCGCTTCTTCGCGCCACCGTTCTCGTCGATGGGCGTCCAGTAGGCGATGTCGAGGATCGACCCCTCGCGCTTCGCCGGCGGCTTCCAGACCGCCTTCACGCGCATCCCCGTGTGGACGGAGTCGGGGTCGACGCGGCCGAGCTTGTGCATGATGCCGATCCCCGGCGACGCGCCGTCGAGCTCGATTACCGCGGGGATGTCCGGAACCCGCAGGTCGCGCATGTCCCAGGTGATGTACGCGAGCGAGAACGTGTTGACGGTGCCGGTGTCTTGCACCTCGATCCACTCGTCGGTCGGGCGGAAGCACTGCTCGCAGAACATCCGCGGCGGCACCAGCCGGCGCTCGCACCCGTGACACAGGCGGCCGAGGATCTTCCCGTCTTTCAGGCCGTCGAGGTACGTTCCGATCCCGATCCCCGCATCCCACGCGTAGCGCGCGTCGACCGCGTGATCGACCGTGATCCCCGACCGGAACTCTTTGTCCGACAGGTACCGCGCCTCGTAGGGCGCCGGCGGGCCTGTTTTTCCCTTCGCCACCGTCATTCCTCCCACGCCGTGACGCGGTCGGGACTGATCTCGACGAGCACGTCGTTCCCGAACGTCTCCTCGCGCTTGTACTTCGTGAGGAACTCGCCCGTGATGTCGCCGTAGTGGGCGTTGTCTTTCGTCAGAACGCGGGCCGGCCCGCGCACGAGCGCGGCCGAGACGCCCTTGTACCCGAGCAGCGCTGCCTTGCCCGTCCGTCGCACGTTGGCCACCTTCACCG
>JBASRP010000450.1:0-12403 GCA_049273905.1 Actinomycetota bacterium | reverse complement strand
GGCGGAGGCCGCACCGGCCGCCGCAGCGCCCGCTGCCCCGGCGGCGGCCGAGGATCACTCGCCGCCCGAGATCGACGACGAGACGTACCAGCGTGAGCTCGCCGCAGGAAAGCCGGAACGCGTCGCGCGCGCGCTCGCGAAGAGGGCCTCGGTCATCAAGCGGAGGAAAGGATGAGCGGCCAGGAGATCTTCTTCGCCGGGATCATGGCCGTCTCCGGTGTGAGCGGCGCGCTCGTCGTCTCGAGCCGCAACGTCGTGCACGCGGCGCTGTTCCTCGTCGCGACGCTCGGCGCGATCGCCGCACTCTTCATGCTCCTCGGCGCCGAGTTCGTCGGATGGACGCAGGTCCTGATCTACGTCGGCGCGATCGTCGTCCTGCTGCTGTTCGGGATCATGCTGACGCGCGCACCGACGGGAAAGATGGCGCTCGACAACCAGAAGCGCGCGGGGGCGGCGATCGTCGCTGCGGGCACGTTCGGCGTCCTAACGTGGCTGATCTGGGACGCGTTCGGCGACGAGAAGATCCCGCTCAAGCAGGTGGTCCGCACGAAAGAGATCGGCGCGTCGCTCTTCGATCGCTTCGTGCTTCCTTTCGAGGCGATCTCCGTTCTGCTCTTAGCCGCACTGGTGGGCGCGATCGTGCTGGCGCGCAAGGACTAACGAGAACGCACAGGGGGGAGAGGTCGTGAATCTGGCGTGGGTGCTGACGCTCGGGGCGCTGCTGTTCTCGATCGGCATCTACGGCGTCATCGCGCGCCGGAACGCCGTCCTCGTCCTGATGTCGATCGAGCTGATGCTGAACGCCGTCAACATCAACCTGATCGCGTTCGGCTCGTGGTTCCAGGACAAGCTGGCGGTCGGCCAGATCTTCGCGCTGTTCATCATCGCGATCGCCGCCGCTGAGGTCGGCATCGGCCTCGCGATCGTGCTGATGATCTTCCGCAACCGCGAGACCATCAACCTCGACGAGGTGGACCTCCTCAAATGGTAGGAGCGCTCGCGACGGCGGCGGAAGAGACCGCGAAGGCGGTGTCCGGAAACTTCGCAACCGACAACGCCTGGCTGATCCCGCTCCTGCCGTTCGCCGCGTTCGTGATCATCCTGTTCTTCGGGAAGCGGTTGCCGCGCAAAGGCACCGAGATCGGCATCCTCGCGGTCGGCGCGGCGTTCGTCCTGTCGCTGCTCGTGCTCGTCGGCGACTACGTCGGCGGCGGCGGGCCGGTCGTCGAGAAGCAGCTCGGCTGGTTCCCGTTCGGCGGCAGCTTCTCTCTCGGCCTCGGCATGAAGATCGACGGGCTCACGGCGGTGATGTTCGTCGTCGTCACGCTCGTGTCGTTGATGGTGCAGATCTACTCCACCGCGTACATGCACGGCGACAAGCGCTACACGTGGTACTACGCCGCGCTGAACCTCTTCACTGGATCGATGCTCAATCTCGTGATCGCGAACAACCTGATCCAACTGCTGATCGGTTGGGAGCTCGTCGGGATCTGCTCGTACCTCTTGATCGGGCACTGGTGGGAGGAGAAGGAGAACTCCAACGCCGCGATCAAAGCCTTCGTCACGACGAAGACCGGCGACATCCCGTTCCTGATCGGCATCTTCGTTCTGTTCGCGGCCGCGAAGACCTTCAACATCACGGCGCTCACGCACCTGGTCGAGGAGGGCCATCTCTCGCACCTCACCCTGACGGCCGCGGCGATCCTGTTATTCGGAGGCGCGATCGGCAAGAGCGCGCAGTTCCCGTTACACGTGTGGCTGCCCGACGCCATGGCAGGCCCGACGCCGGTCAGCGCGCTGATCCACGCGGCGACCATGGTCACCGCCGGCGTGTTCCTCGTCGCGCGGCTGTTCCCCGTCTTCGAGGCGTCGCCCGAAGCGCTGAATGAAGTCGCCCTGATCGGCGCGTTCACGATGCTGGGGGCCGCCTTACTAGCGATGGTGCAAGACGACATCAAACGGGTTCTCGCGTATTCCACCGTGAGTCAGCTCGCCTACATGATGGCGGCGCTCGGCGTCGGCGCCGGCAACGCCGCGATCTTCCATCTCTTCACGCACGCCTTCTTCAAGGCGCTACTGTTCCTCGGCGCCGGGAGCCTGATCCACGCCGTGCACTCGAACAACATGAGCGAGATGGGCGGGCTGAAGCGCGTCATGCCGACGACGTACAGGACATTCATGATCGGCTCGCTCGCGCTCGCCGGGATCCCGCCTCTTGCCGGATTCTTCTCGAAGGACGAGATCCTGACCGAGGCGTATCGCTTCGGGACGGGGACGCCACACGGCAGCGCGTCCGTCGCGCTGATCGTCTACTTCGTAGGTGTCGTCACCGCCTTCCTCACCGCGTTCTACATGTCCCGCGCGTACCACCTAACGTTCGAAGGCGATTACCGCGGCCACGGGCATCCGCACGAATCGCCGCCGGCGATGACCGTGCCGCTCGTGATCCTGGCGGCCCTGAGCGTCGTCGCCGGGTTCGCCGGCTGGCCCGGCTGGCAATCGGGGTTCGGCGCGTGGGTCGGTGTCGGCGGCGAGACGCACGTGCCGAGCGCGAGTTTCCCGTTGATCTTGATCTCTGTCGGCGTCGCCGCCGGCGGCATCCTCATCGGACGCCGCCTGTACATGCCGGCGCCGGAGCGCGAGCCGCTCGAGCGCCTCGGGTTCTTCTACCGGGTGCTGCAGCGCAAGTACTACCTCGACGACTTCTACAGCGCGGCGATCGTCCGCCCGGTTCGAGACGTCGTCTCGCGGGCGATGTACTGGATCAACCAGAACGTCCTCGACGGACTGGTCAACGGCGCCGCCGCCGCATCGCGCGCCACGGCGAAGGGTCTCTACAACGTGGTCGACCAGAAAGTGATCGACGGCGCCGTGAACGGCGCCGGTATCAGCACGCGTCGCGGCGGCGGGCTCCTCAAGTACCTGCAAGGCGGGGACGTTCAGCGCTACGCGGCGTACCTGTTCATCGGTGTGGCGTTATTCGCGTTCCTCTTCACCCGGTTCGGATAGCGGAGGCTAGGCATGAGCGGTTGGGAAGAGTGGGCACTGTCGCTGGGGGTCTTCCTCCCCTTCGTCGGCGCATTGGTCATCGTGGCGTTGCCGAAGGCGCAAGAGTCCGCGATGCGGTGGGTCGCGGTCGTTGCGAGCGGCGCGTCGTTGGTCATCAGCATCATCGTGGCGGCTGGATTCGACTACGGCGCCGGGACGAAGAAGTTCCAATTCGTCGCGAACAAGAGCTGGATCGAGACCATCGGCGCGCGGTTCCACGTCGGCGTCGACGGGATCGGCTTGCCGCTGTTCGTCTTGACGACGGTGCTGACGTTCCTGTGCGTGATCTACTCGCTGAAGATCATGCCGAAGCCCGGCAAGCCGAAGGGCTTCTTCGCGCTGATCCTTCTGCTCGAGACGGGCATGGCCGGCACGTTCGTCGCCCTCGACCTCGTGCTGTTCTTCATCTTCTGGGAGCTCGTGCTCGTCCCGATGTACTTCCTGATCGCGGTTTGGGGCTCCGAGCGCAAGGAATACTCGGCGATCAAGTTCTTCCTCTACACGTTGTTCGGCAGTGTCTTCATGCTGCTGGGGTTCCTGGCGATGTACTTCCGCTCGGACATCGCGCCGAACGTTCCCGGCTTGCAGCACACCTTCGACATGATCGCGTTACAGGGCCAGCACTTCGGGAGCACGGCCTTCGTCAACCTCGTGTTCGCCGGGCTCTTCCTCGGCTTCGCGATCAAGGTGCCGATGTGGCCGTTCCACACCTGGCTCCCGGACGCGCACGGCGACGCGCCGACGGTCGGCAGCGTGCTCCTGGCCGGCATCTTGCTGAAGATGGGCGCGTACGGATTCATCCGCATCGCGCTGCCCTTGCTGCCGGAGGCGGCCCGCGATTGGGCGCCGTACATCGGGGGCTTAGCGGTGGTGGCCATCTTGTACGGCGCGTTGTGCTGTCTCGCGCAGCGAGATATCAAACGCCTCATCGCGTTCTCGTCGGTGGGCCATATGGGCTTCATCATGCTCGGCATCGCGACGCTCACCCCCACGGGGATCAACGCGGCGATCTTCGGCATGGTCGCGCACGGCGTGATCACCGGCATGTTGTTCTTCCTCGCCGGATCGATCTACGAGCGCTACCACACGCGCGTGATCGACGACATCGGCCCCGGCATGATGCAACTCATGCCCAAGCTGGGAGGCGTGCTCGCGTTCAGCGCGATCGCGTCTCTCGGGTTACCGGGTCTCGCAGGATTCTGGGGCGAGGTGTTCGCGCTCCTGGCCGCGTTCAACCCGGCCAAGGGCCTGTCGACCGGACTCTTCCGCACCTACATGGTGCTCGGCGGCGTCGGCACGATCCTGACCGCCGGATACTTCCTGTGGCTGCTGCAGAGGCTGAACCTCGGGCAAGCGTCCGAGCACCGGATCAGCGAGAAGCTCCCCGACGTACGCCCCGTCGAGTGGGCTGCCTGGGCGCCGCTGCTGGTCGGCATCGCCGCGCTCGGCTTCTATCCCGGCGCGGTTCTGAAGGTGACCAACGCGGCGGTCAGCGCCTTGACGGGGGTCTTCTCCTGACATGAGTCCGATCGATCTGCACGCCGCGCTGCCGGAGATCATCCTCACCGGCGCCATCCTGCTGATCCTGTTCGTCGATCTGTTCCTTCCCGACGAACAGAAGAGCTGGAACGCGGTCATCGCGCTCGTCGGCGTGCTGGCGTCTCTCGGAACCTTGTTGACTCTCGTAGGGGAGACGCGCACCACATTCGCGGGGATGTTCGTCGTCGACTCGTACGCGTTGCTGTTCAAGTTCTTGTTCCTCGCGGTCGCGGTGATCGTGATCCTGATCTCGCGCGACTACCTCGACGAGGGCATGCGTTCGAGCCAGGGAGAGTTCTACTTCCTGCTGCTGTCGAGCTTCCTCGGGATGCTGCTGATGTCCTCGGCGCGCGACCTCATCATGCTGTTCGTGTCGCTCGAGCTCGTCAGTGCGCCCGGATTCCTCGTCGCCGGTTTCCGCAAGAAAGATGCCCGCTCGAACGAGGCCGCGATCAAGTTCTTCCTCTTCGGTGTCCTGTCGACAGCCGTCATGTTGTTCGGCATGTCGTTCATATACGGCGTCACCCGCTCGACGAACCTCACCGAGATCGCGAACGCTCTCGCGAACAAGGGCGACGACTCGCTGGTCGTCGCGAGCGTCCTGTTGATCCTGGCCGGCTTCGGCTTCAAGGTGTCGGCGGTGCCTTTCCACTTCTGGGCGCCGGACACCTATGAGGGCTCGCCGATCCCGGTCGCCGCGTTCCTGTCCGTGGCGTCGAAGGCCGCCGGCTTCGCTGGGATGCTGAGCCTGATGTTCGTCGGTTTCGTGCACCAGACGCACGCGTGGGCGCCGGGGTTCGGGATCCTCGCGATCCTCACGATGACGATCGGCAACGTCGTCGCGCTGCAACAGACGAACATCGTGCGCCTTCTCGCGTACTCGTCGATCGCGCAGGCCGGCTACATGCTTCTGCCGTTCGCGGTGGTCGAAGGCGCGTCGCCCGAGGTCATGCGAACCGCGTTCTCGGCGTCGCTGACGTACATCCTGATCTACAGCTTCATGAACATCGGTGCGTTCGCCGTCGTGATCGCGGTGTCCCGCAAACAGCCCTCGAACCTGATCTCGGACTACGAGGGCCTCGCGTCGCGCGAGCCGGGCCTGGCCGCGGCGATGGCGCTGTTCCTGATCTCGCTCGCCGGCATCCCGCCGCTCGCCGGCTTCTGGGCGAAGTTCTTCGTGTTCTCCGCGGCGATCAACGGGGACGCCGCCTGGCTCGCCGCGGTCATGGTCGTCAACAGCGTCATCGGGCTCTACTACTACCTGTCGGTCGCGTCGAAGATGTATTTGCGGCCGGCGTCCGACTCCAGCCCGATCGGGGTGCCGTATCCGATCCTGGTCGCGATCGTCATCGCGGTGATCGTCGTCATCGCGGTCGGCATCTACCCCGACTTCTTCAACCACTTCTCGCCGCGCTCGACGCTCGTAGCCGGCTAGGGCCTTTCCGTTTCTCAGCCGCCGCTCAGCCGCGGCGCTACCATTGATGGTCGGAGAGGTCGGCGTCGCGAGGCGCTGGGAGCTCCGGGGGCCCCGAAGCCACCTTGGCCGGGCCCAGAGGAGGGTCTGCAGTGAACAAGAACGTCATCAAGACGTTCGTCTTCATGGCCGCGTTGGGCGGCTTCTTCGTCCTCATCGGCGCGTGGGTCGGGGACCGGTTCCTCGGGAGCGCCGGCGGCGGGATGGCGATCTTCCTGGCGATCTCCGTCCTCATGAACATGGCGAGCTACTGGTGGTCCGACAAGCTGGTCATCAAGATGACGCGCTCGCGTCCCGTCAGCGAACAAGACGCGCCGTGGCTGTACCGGATCGTCCGCGAGCTCACGCAGAAGAACCACATGCCGATGCCGAAGCTGTACATCATGCCGGCGGCGCAGCCGAACGCGTTCGCGACGGGACGCAACCCGGAGCACGCCGCTGTCGCCGTGACGGAGGGGATCCTCAACGTCCTCGACGAGCGCGAGCTCGAAGGGGTTCTGGCGCACGAGATCTCGCACGTTGCCAACCGCGACATCCTCATCGGAGCCGTCGCCGCGTCCGTCGCGACGGCGGTGATGCTGCTCGCGCGCATGGCGTTCTTCGGCGCCATCTTCGGCGGTGGCGGCGGGAGGGACGACCGCGACGGCGGAGGGCTCGCGAGTCTCCTCCTCATCTTCCTGGCCCCGGTCGCCGCGCTCATGATCCAGATGGCGGTGTCGCGCTCACGGGAGTCTGAGGCGGACCGTTCCGGCGCGACGCTCCTCGGTGACGCGACGCCTCTGGCGAACGCGCTCATCAAGATCGACGCCGCGGCGAAGCAGACGCCGGCGCCGCAGATCAGTCCCGCCGTGTCGCACGTCTTCCTACAGAACCCCCTGCGCGGGAAGAACTTCAACAAGCTGTTCATGAGCCACCCGCCGCTCGAAGAGCGGATCGAGCAGCTGCGCGAGCTGGGCGCGAAGGTCTAGCGCAGGGCGCGACGACCGCGGCCCCGGCCTTCGGCCGGGGCCGCTCGCATCGCTATCCCGTTTCCTCCCGTTTCGGTTTGTCCGGTTACCGCACGCGCGCGACGCTCGCGGTGTATCGGTACGCCGGATTTCGGAACCTCAAGCGTCTCCGACTCGTTGGCCAACCGGGAGGATTCATCGCTCGAACGTCGAAAACGAGCTGTCTCCCACGATGGAGCCGGGTGAACCGAGTGGGGAGGTCCCCTCTGCAACGCAAGCGTATCGTCGGCGCAGCGGTCGTGATCGCAGCGACCCTGACGTTGCTCGCCCCGGCGGCGGCGCGTGCCGGCGACTGTCTGATCGGCCAGCTCCTTTGCAAGCAGACGCCGTCTCCCACTCCGGCGCCTTCTCCCTCTAAGTCGAGCGCACCGAAACCCAAGCCCAAGCCGAAGCCTTCCTCGAGCGCGACCGCGACGCCCAAGGGCCCGGCCCCCGCGCCGTTCAATGGCCTCCGCTCGACGATCGGCTACGTGCTCGACATCGCGGGGACCGCACGGAACACGCAGCACCTCCTGGATCTCCTCGGCCTTGTGAAGCCGGCCGGCGCGACGCTGACGCAGACGGAGCTGGCGCGCGGCTTCGGTCACTTCCCCGTTCTCGGCTACGTCTGGTACCACAACGACTACGGCGCCCCGCGTTACGAGCCGTACTTCCACCTGCACGAAGGCGTCGATCTCTTCGCGGTTTCCGGTACGCCGGCCGCCGCGTGCGTCGACGGCGTGATCCGCAAGCTCGCCGACGGCTCGATCGGCGGCATCTCGATCTGGCTCGACGGCGACGACGGCATCACCTACTACTACGGTCACCTCACCGGGTACGCGCCGGGCGTCGTTGCCGGGAAGCGGGTGCGCATGGGCGATGTCCTCGGCTTCGTCGGTAACACGGGAGTCGCGCAAGATACGTACCCGCACCTGCACTTCGAGGTGCATCCGCGCGGCGGTCTGCCGGTCTCCCCGAAACCGATCCTCGACGCGTGGCTGAACAACGCGGAGACGACCGCGATCGACGCCTACCACCGGCTCGTCGAGTTCAACGCGCTCAACCGCATCGGCGGGGCCCGGTGGCAGAAGGTCTTCGATCTGATGCGCGAGCCCGCTGCGCCGGTCCCGGCACTGTGGCAACTGGCGCTCGACCCGTCGGCGACGTCGCTCGGACTCGACATGGCGTTCGCCGCGCTCGCGTGGGGGATCGACCCTTCATCGAGCACGCTGTCCTCGAACCTCGTGGACGAGTCGATGACCCCGCTCGCCGGTGCGCTGTCACCGATGCTGCTCGCCCCGTCGGGCGCCGGCGGTTTCGCCGGCATCTCGCCGCGCTAAGCGCCGGGCGTCTTTGTCTCCACCGCCCGCCAGCAGTACCAGGCCGCCGCCGTGCGGTACGGACGGAATCTCTCGCCGAGCGCCAGGAGCTCCTTCGGCTTCGGCATCTCCTTCAATCCGTACGCGCGCATGTAACCCTTCCGGACGCCGTAGTCGTCCACCGGCCACACGTCTCCGCGACGGAGCTGGAACATGAGGAACATCTCGGCGGTCCAGCGTCCGATCCCGCGCACGGTGACGAGCCGCTCGATGATCTGCTCGTCGGGCAGCCGCGAGATATGCTCGAGCGGCAGCGTCCCATCGAGCACCTTGGTTGCCAGATCGCGGATCGATCTCATCTTGTTCGGGGATAGGCCGGAGCCGCGCAACGTCTTCTCGCGGGTCCGCAGCACCCGCTCGGGCGAGAGGTCGCCGTCGTAGATCGCACGGAAACGCCCGAAGATCGCGGCCGCCGCTGCGCCGGCGAGCTGCTGGTAGACGATCGACTCAGCCAGCGCGTAGAAGTGGTCGTCGGTGCTGCGCGGGATCTTGCATGGCCCGTGCTGCTTCACGAGCCGGCGCATCACACGGTCGCGTCGCGCCAGCTCAGCGCTCGCGGCGGCGAAGCTCACACGGGGCACGGGCCGGGATGATAGCCGCGGCGAGCGACCCTCCGCCGTGGTGTAATCCCCGCCCGATGAGCGCAGACATACTTCTCGCCACGGCCACAGAGGCGCTCGACCGCTTGGAGGACGAGGAGCTCCTCGTCGAGGCGCTCGCCGCGCGCGGCCTTCGTACCGAACCCGCGATCTGGAACGACACGGCCGTGCGGTGGGACGATGCGCGGATGGTCATCGTCCGCTACGCGTTCGACTACACGCAGAACCGCGACGGCTTCCTCGCCTGGGCCGAGAAGGTCGAGACCACGACGCCCTTGCACAACCCGAGCGCCGTCCTCCGCTGGAACTCGCACAAGGGCTATCTACGGGAGCTCGCGAACAACGGCATCGCCACCGTCCCGACGGCTTGGGTCGAGAGCGGAACCCGAACATCTCTCGCGGACCTGATGGCCGAGCGCGGCTGGCGCGACGTCGTCGTGAAACCCGCCGTCGACAACGGCGCACGCAACGCGCTGCGCTTCTCGCCGGAGGAAACCAAACCCGGGCAAGAACATCTCGACGCGATCCTTACGACGACCGACGCGATGATCCAGCCCTTCATCGCCGCCACAGAAACCGTCGGAGAGCGCGCCCTGATCCACTTCGACGGCCGCTTCTCCCACGCGATCCGCAAGGACCAGATGCTCGCCGGTCGTCCCTTCTCGTTCGACCGCACGCCGCCGACCGACCCCGATCCCGCTGAGCTCGCCCTCGCGGAGAAGATCCTCGGCCGATTCGACCCACCGCTGCTCTACGCGCGCGTCGACACCATCGTTTCCGACGGCGTCGCGATGCTGATGGAGCTCGAAGCGCTCGAGCCGGTGCTGTTCTTCTCGAAAGCGCCCGGATCGGCCGACCGCATGGCCGACGCGATCGTCGCGCGCCTCTAGCGGTAGTTGGTGAACTGGAGCGGGATCCCGAAGTCATGTTCCTTCAGGAACGAGATCGCGCCCTGCAAGACGTCCTTGCTCTTGCCCGAGACGCGAACCTGATCGTCCTGGATCGACGCCTGCACCTTCAAGCCGCTCTGCTTCAAAGCCTTCACCATCTCGCGCGCTTTCTCGGTCGAGATCCCCTGGTTCACGTCGATCGTGATCTTGAAGCCACCGCCGCCCGTCTCCTTCAGCGGCCCGATCTGCAAGGACTTCAGCGGCACCTGCCGCTTGACGCACTTCTCTTTGAAGACGTCGATGCCGGCCGTGACGCGATGATCGGTGTCGGCCTTCAGCTCGATCTGAAGGTCACCCGTCCACGCGATCTCGGCCCCGGTGCCCTTGAAATCGAACCGGGTCTGGAGCTCTTTCTTCGTCTGGTTGAGGGCGTTGTCTACTTCCTGCCGGTCGACCTTCGATACCACGTCGAACGAACTGTCTTTCGCCATAGGTCTCCTCCGCGGGACGGTAGACTACCGAACCGCGCTCGCCGGGCGAGCGCCGAGGTGGGGTACCCAAGCGGCCAAAGGGGCCTGACTGTAAATCAGGTGGCTCAGCCTTCGGAGGTTCGAACCCTCCCCCCACCACCGAGCCGGGACAAAGCGCCCCCCCGATCACCGTCCGCGTTTATCGCGTGTCATGTATGGGGAAAACGCAGTCGAGGTGAGCACGTGATGGCGTTCATCGTTGCGGTCGTGGGGTTCCTGGGCGTGCTTGCGGCGCTCCTATGGTTCACGGGATGGGCGGAGGAAGAGATCGCCCTCGACCCCGACCCCGTCGAAGTCAAGATCCGATAGGGCGCGACGCCTCTCGGACGTCGCGTCAGCGCGCGATCGTGGTGCGCTTGAATTCGTTGAGCCGCGTCGCCTGAAGTAGATCCAGAACCTGCTCGAGATCGTCGACGTTCCCGCGTTCCATCAGCCGCACGAAGACCGCTTCGTCACCCTCGATGAACGTCGGAACGCCGAAGACCTTCCACGTATCGACGGCCTCCGTATGTTCCGCCGCGAGGATGCGGCACGGCTCCCCGCTGTCGACGATCGCGGCCACCGCGCCGGCGTCCAGGCCGGCGGACGTCGCGACCTCACCGAGAACCGCCGGGTCCTTGATGTTGCGCGCCTCGTCGTGCCGCGCCGCGAACGCCGCGACATGGAACGCCGGGAACCCGTCCGGGAAGTTGTCGCGCACCGCGATGCCCCACTGGAGCGCGAGCACGCCGCTGGTGTACTTGTCTCCGGGAGCGCGGTCCCAGGCCGCCGTCTCGCCCTCCGGCACGTGCGCCTGCGACAGGGAGAAGGGCACGGACCGCACCTGCCAGTCGCGGCCGTTCTCGAGCCCGGCCGCGATCGACTCGAACGCGTTCCGCGCGAACGGGCAGAGATAATCGAACGTCACGGCGAATGAGCGTGTCAGGATGCACCTCCATGTTCCATCCGGTCGTCAGCGTAGCGGGCGCGTCCGCAGAGAGTCACGGCAGGACGGCGCCCCGTCGTCGTCGAAAGGGAACGCGGTGAGAGTGCTGTTTGTTCCGCTCCTTATCGCCGCCGCCGTGGCAAGCGTGGCGCCGGCCGGCGCTGCCCCGCAGAACACCGCGATCGAGTCCGTCTACGCGTGTCCGTCCGGATCGTGCACGAACCAGCTGTCCTCCGGCGACATCACCCGCGGCCTGCTGCGGATCGACGTCCGGTCGGACGACAACCTCGGAGGGCTGAGCGTCGTGCGCCTGGAGGCGCTGGGGCCCGGCGACGCCGACTGGTCGTGCATCCGCCAGTTCAGTCCCGGCGGCGCGAAGCACGTTCAGACCTCGATCCAATGGTCGTCCAGTCACTGGCCCTTCCCCGGCCCCGTTTCCGGCTGCACCGAATCGCAGCCGCACAAGCACGGCGAGGCGACGATCAACGGCTCGACGTCACTCCGGGTCGTCGCGACCGGCTCGGGAGCGACGCAAACCTCATCGGCGTTCGTCGTGCGCCTGGCGAACCCGCCGCAACCGCCGGTGTGGCGCGGCGAGCCGTCCGTGTCCGGCGCCGCCGTCACGCTCCGCTGGTACCGCAACCCCGAGATCGACATGATCGAGTACCGCTACGTCCGCACCGACGCGGCGGGGCGGTCGAAGACGATCGCCGTCGACGCGTCGAGTCCTACGACGACGGCCGGTTGCCAACCCGAGAAGGAAGCGACGTTCACGTGCGTCGATCAGCCGCCCGGCGGGCGCATCCGCTACGTGCTGCAAGCGTTCCGCAGGAGTCCCGGCGGGGATCCCCGATGCAAGACCCACGCTGAGCCGTGCGTCGGTCCGGCCTCTTCTACCGCGAAGGTCGTCACCGTCGCGTCGAGCGGATCCGGCGGCACGACCACGGCCGTCGCTCCCACGACGCCGTTGCCCCCGAGGCGCACGGCCAAAGCGACGGCGCCCGGCGCAACTTCCGGGCCTACGACGTCGCCG
>JBASRP010000412.1:0-7055 GCA_049273905.1 Actinomycetota bacterium | reverse complement strand
CCCGGTGCCCGTGCGCGACGTCGCGCCGGGCATCGAGCTGTCGTCGACCGGGCTCCGCATCTTCGATCGCCGTCCGATCACCGAGGTGCCGGAGCTTCCGATGAACGCGTTCGCGATCGCCGCCGCGGAAGATGTGCCGATCGCGATCGAGACGATGCTCTGGCTGCGCAGCAGCACGGCATCGTCGGGCCCGCTGCGATGGAACGACGGGGTGCGGCGGTCGTTCTTCGAGATCCTCGGGCGGGGCCGCCCGGGCCGCAGCGCGCTGGAGGCGATGGATCACGCGGGTCTGCTCGTTCGCTACGTGCCCGACTGGGAGGCGGTGCGCTGTCTTCCGCAGCACAACGTGTACCACCGCTTCACCGTCGACGTGCATCTGCTGACCGCGGTGCTCGAGGCGTGCCGGCTCGGTGACCCCGCGCCCGACGGCCCCGACGCGCTCGCGCACGAGGTCTGGCGGGACCTCGCGGACCACAAGCGCGTCCTGCTGGCCTGTCTGCTGCACGACATCGGCAAGGGCCGGGAAGAGGATCACTCCCTCCTGGGTGAGGAGATCGCCGCGCGGATCTGCGCGCAGATGCGGCTCGCCACCGAGATCGCCGCCGACGTCGTGTGGCTCGTCCGTAATCACCTCCGGCTGTCCGACACAGCCACCCGGCGAGATACCACCGACGAGAACCTCGTCGTCGAGACGGCCGCGTGGGTCGGCAGCGCGGAGCGGCTGAAGATGCTCTACGTCGTCTCCGTCGCCGACGGGCGCGCGACGGGACCCGCCGCGTGGAACCCGTGGAAGGCGCAACTCGTCGGCGAGCTGTTCACCAAGGTCCTGCGCGTGCTCGAGGAGGGCCGGCTCGTCGGACCCGACGCCAGCGATCTCGTTGGGCTGCGTGCGACCGAGCTGCGGGGTGCCCTGACGCGCCATCCGACGGAGGCCGTCGAGACGCACCTCGCCGGGATGCCCCGCGCCTACTTCCTGGCGTTCCCGACCGAGGCATTGATCCGCCACTTCGCGCTGATGGCGGCGCCGCCCGACGGGGGTCCCGTCACGCTCCATGTCGGCAAGACCGAGGCGCCGGGCGTCTACGAGCTCGACATCGTGGCCCCCGACCGGCCCGGGCTGATCAGCAAGGTCGCCGGCGGGCTCGCCCTCAACGGGGTCAACGTGCTCGCCGCGCAGATCTTCACGCGATCCGACGGAGCCGCGCTCGAAGTGTTCCGCGTGTCCGGCGCGCATGAGGACGAGGTCGACCCCGGCCGATGGGACCGTGTGCGCGCCGACATCGGCGCGGCGATCGCCGGAACGCTTCCGCTCGACGAGCGCCTCGCGGAGAAGCGCGAGCTGTACGCCCGGCCCTCGAAGGGGAAGCGCGAGCCGCCCCGCGTGCTGGTCGAGAACGGAGCATCCGACTTCTCGACGGTCGTGGAGGTTCACGCGACCGACCGGGTCGGCTTGCTATACGCGATCACCGACGCGCTGTCCGACCTCGAGCTCGACATCCATTCCGCGCGTATCGCCACCTACGCGGAGGACGTCGTCGACGTGTTCTACGTCCGCGATGTCGTCGGCCAGAAGATCACCGATGCCACGAAGATCCGCGAGATCGAGCGGACCGTTCTCGAACGCATCGGCTCCTAACCGCGCGCGTATACTTCGCGTTCGTGCCCGACCTCGATGAGATCGCTTCCTGGGTCCGCGACGCGAACCGCGTCGTCGTGCTGACCGGAGCGGGCATCTCGACCGAGTCCGGGATCCCGGACTTCCGCGGGCCGCAGGGCCTCTGGACGAAGAACCCCGAGGCCGAGAAGATGGCCACCCTTCAGTACTACATGTCGGATCGAGAGATCCGCGTTCGCGCCTGGAAGTCACGGAACGAGCACGAAGCGTGGAGCGCGGAACCGAACCTGGGACACCACGCGCTCGCCGACCTCGAAGCCAAGGGCAAGGTCCACACCCTCGTCACGCAGAACGTCGACGGCCTGCACCAGATGGCCGGCTCGTCGCCGGATCGCATCGTCGAGATCCACGGCACGATGCGCGACGTCATGTGCATGACCTGCGGCGAGCGGGCTCCGATGGAACGCGCCCTCGAGCGCGTGCGCGCCGGGGAGGAGGATCCACCGTGCCGGACCTGCGGCGGGATCCTCAAGTCGGCGACGATCTCGTTCGGTCAGAACCTCGTTCAGGACGACCTCGAACGGGCCTACAACGCCGCCGCCGCCAGTGACGTCTTCCTGGCGGTCGGCACGTCGCTCGTCGTCTACCCGGTGGCCGACCTCCCGCGCGTCGCGCTGGAAGCGGGCGCGCGTCTGATCATCCTGAACGCCGAAGAAACGCCGTACGACCGCGCAGCACACGCGGTCGTACGGGAGAGACTCGGCGACGTTTTACCGAAGCTCGTCGCCTTGGTCTAGCAATTTGTCAGAAGGGAGAACTCCCCGGCCCTTTGCCGAGAGCATTCCGTCAAGGCGTTGCCGCCCAGTTCCATGTTCGCCACTCGACAGCGTTAGGGCTGGGAAGGTCGAAGTTCCATTCATTCGTTAACCAGACCTTGCCGGTGCTTCCCCCCAGCGGGGCGACCGGGTCTGGAGTTGCTCCCGAGTAGTCACCCCATCTGCAGGCCAGCTCGGGATGGCAACCGAAGCTGTCGTATGGACCGGGCGACTGAGTGATAAGCACCAACCGCGACTGCGGGTTCGAGCCGATCTTAGACACCATTCGGATGGCGGGGAACTCCTGAGCGGACGACGTGTTGAAGCCCAAGACCATGTTGCTGCCGAATCCGGAACCCGCGGAGCTCACGGCACGGTCGGGCGAGATCGCGCCGTTGAAGACGTACTGAGACGGGCTCGAGGCGGCGCCTGATTGCAACAGAGCCGGAGTGGTAGCTGGGTCGATCTCGTACCACCTCTCCTCCGATCCCGCGCCGCCGAATACAGCGTGCGCGGTCCAGACGGTGGTGCGTCCAAAGCGGGGGTCAAACGCGGCGACGGCATGCTCCAGTCGTCCGTCCAGCGTGTCGAGCACCTCCTTTGTGCCGGCTTGAGGGGCGCTGGCTGGGACGGCGAAGGTCGACACAGGCAGGTTACGTGGTGCGCTCAGGACGGCCAATCCCCCCGGACCCTTGGTCACTTC
This sequence comes from Actinomycetota bacterium, assembly GCA_049273905.1. Lineage (GTDB taxonomy): Bacteria > Actinomycetota > AC-67 > AC-67 > AC-67 > JBASRP01. Next base: position 3,922 of record JBASRP010000412.1, on the reverse strand, counting down.
ACGGATTGTCAAGAAGTTCGTTTTCTTGCTGTAAGCGGCGTCCGCTGCGCTCACGACGTAGCCGCTTGGTGAAGAGTCGACCAGGTCAGCGGGACTCGGCGTGAAAGCCAGCGAACCGTCGGCATTCTTGAGCTTCGCGAACCGCCCCGTGTTGAACTCGTTGGTCGCCGGACAAGTCGTCAAAGGGCCCGACGAAGGCTTCGCGATCCACGCCAGATCCCCACCGACGAATTTGCTAAGGGTCGTTCCGTTGTTGCGGAACGCATTGATGCCGATCAATAGGAAATCTGCACTGTCTCCGAGCTTGGGGTAATCGGGGAACACCCCGGAATATCCAAAGTCCGAGGTGTACCGGCACCACTCGCCGAAATTACTGCTGGGCGAGTCCGTCTTGCTAAATCCCCAAGCTACGTTGTTGTTGATGCGGTCCACAACAACGTAATAGAAGCGTTGCGTGGTCCAATCCCAAATCACCTGAGGGTCTGTCAGGCCCCAGAAGTCGTGGCCGGTCAGTGAGTCCAGCCCACCGCCAGCCAGGAAATTTCCGCCCCGGTCCCAGATCGCATAGCCGATATTCACCAGCTGGACGAATCGAGTCGGGCCGATCGCGCCGGTCGGATCGGGGGGAGTACCAATTCTATCCCGCGTTCCCTCCCAACTCGGGCTCGCGACAGGGTCGGTGCCGAACGTGTTCGAAGCCGGACCGCTCTCTCGTGTGCGTGCGTTAGCCTGTCTTTTGGCTTGTGCGTAGACTGAGGGATCTGCGGGCAAGGGGCCTCGATCACGAGGGAGACTTCCGCCGTTGGCCTGTTCGTAGACGAGCTCGACTGCGTTGATCAGCGATGAGACAGGTTGTTTGACTCCGCCATTGTGAACAATCAATCCAAGGAGAACGACCAGGGCGAGTAAGCAGGACCGGCTTGAGCGCGTCACCTCAATACCCTCCTGCGCGAACCAAGTAGCCTAGATATTCTCCTTGTTGGGGGTCCGAAGGGTCGCCATAGAACCCTTCTGCAGGATGCGCGAGGGCGTATGCTTCGGCGTCACCCCGAAGCTTTTGAATGATCTGCACAGGAGTAAGATTTGCGCACGCGCCACTTGCGATGCACAAGGCGGCGACCCCCCCTGCATGTGGAGCGGCGAAGCTCGTTCCGCTCGAAATGGCGTAAGCCCCGTCGAGACCCGGCGAAAAGTAATCGAGCGGGACTGTGCTGAACACGCAGGCTGCCGGTGCTGCGATGGTGTGCGTTTGATCATTCGCCAGCGTCGCGAAACTAGAATAGTCGTACGACGTGTCGTCCCAGTCCGAGCAGAGAGCCCGGGGGTAACGACCACCGGGCTCTCCGTCAAAGTCAGCCATCCCGGTGGCGGTCAGGACCTCGTCATAAGCCGAAGGGATATCTCTCTTGATATCGGTCCCACTGTTCCCGGCTGATACCGAATAGAAGACGCCGGCCGCGACTGACCCGCAAATTGCGCGATGCAACGCATCCGACTTGGTCCGACCGCAATTGCCGTCGTCTGACTGTTTCTCGCTTACAGGACCTCCCAAGCTCATATTGGCGACAGCAATGTCGTTTAGAGGATCACTGTCGGCACGCGACCCCGTGACGAAATCGACACCACAGATCACCTGGGATATTGAACCCGTTCCATGCTGGTTGAGGACCCGGATAGCCCAGATCTTGGCGCCAGGCGCCACGCCAGTTATGCCGATGCCGTCGTCTTTGGCACCGATGACGCCGGCGACAAATGTGCCGTGATAGTCGCCAGGAAAGTCGCGCGGGTTTGCATCGAACCCTTTGCCGCCAGCGCAGTTCTTGCCACCGACGACATTGAGATCGGGATGGTCGATATCGATTCCGCCGTCGAGGATCGCTATGTTCAGATTCACTGATCCCGAACCGTCGCCCGACGCCGTGCTGCTCAGGTCAGCCTCTACTCGATCGACTCCTGGCGGAATGCATTGGCTTGACGGATTAAAGACGTCGTAGCTGCAGGTGGCCGCGGCTATTACCTGGCCGTCTTCAGTTATCGCGTCGACCCGGGGATCCGAGGCGATCTTGGTCACGGCCGTCGATGGAATCTCAGCTGCATATCCCTTTAGTGCAAATCGGTAGATATGAGAGCGCTTGGCGCCGTACTTCCGCCCATGCTCTTCCGCCACCGTGTCTGGATTCGCTACCGAGTCTTTCAAGATGACTATGTAGCGCGCGGTTTTTGGTTCGCTCTTGGCAGTCGGCACGACGGTCAGGAACGCGGCGAACGCGAGGCCGAATACGTACATGCGCCGTTTCATTTCAAAAGCGCGATGACGAAGATCTCGAGCGTGCGAAGAAAGAACCTGCGAGCCGACATGAGCGCACCCCCCGATGCTGCATCCCCTTACTCCGTGACCATATGATTTGTCCGACTTATCTACAAGGTCGACCGTAGAAAGAGTTGCATAAAGGAGCAGCCTTTTCGCAACCTGAGCGAGTAATCGAGACAGAAGACGGCCCCTCCCGGGGCCGTCTTCTGTCAGTCTGGGATCGTCAGGCGCGGGGACGGTGCTCCTTCTGCTGCTCGCGCCCGTCGAAGGCGAAGCAGGACGACATGTCCACCGCCGTCGCCGGGTCGGTCGGGAAGGTGATCGTCCCGGTCGGGTTCAGTAAGAAGCCGACCATCGTGTCGCGGATGCTTCCCTGAGTCGTCCGGATCTCGGCGTGCTGCCCCCGCGTGAACGTTACATCCACGATGGCGTCGCCGAGCGACTCGCCGGTGTCGAAGTCCTCGATCGGGATCGCGCCGCTCAGGACCTCGTTGGTCAACGTCAGGCCGCTGTCGGTTCCCCCGCCGATGCTCTGCGCGTCGCTGAAGAACTGGGCTTGTCCGCTCGTGCCCGTCGACTCGGACGACGCACCGAAACTCATCGCGTACGAGTCGGTCACGACGTCGCAGAGGACGAGGATCCCGCTCTTGTTGAGTACGAACTGGCTCGGGTCCGTGACGCGGATGTCGGTGATGAAGTCGGCGGCCGCCTTCTCCGGGTCGGCGCCGTCCGGCCCGATGCAGTTGGTCAGGTCGAAGGTCTTGCCGTCGTGCAGGGTGACGGAACCGCTGACGCTGAAGAACTGCACGGTGCTCTTGTCGTGGATATTGCGGTTCCCGAACTTCGACTTCTCGCCGACGCTCTCGACGTCCGAGGTCGGGATCAAATCCACGGAGAACGTCGCGTTCCCCACGGGGTTGAAGTCGCGGTCCTCCATCACGACCGTGCCTTCGAAGTGAAGCCCGTCCCGGGTCACCTGCTGGTCCTCGATGAGGGATGAGGAGCGATACGTCGAGTCGGGCGCGTTCTCGGGTGTCTCCGGCGGCACCCAGTAGTTGATCGACGCGTCGGGTGTATCGAACTCGGAAAAGTCGTCGGCCGCGATCTGCACGATCCCGTCGGGGGTCCGGACGTCGCTGCAGACGAAATGAACGGACCGCTCGAATATTTGTGTGGGCTTGTTGGCCGACGCCGGAGCGGCGGACCAAAGCGGTGCGACCAACGCCGTCACCGACAAGACGGCGACGAATAACCTGGAACGGATCATTCACATCCCCCTCGTGCGAGGCTCCTTGTGGGAGCGCGTGCGTCGACAAGCGGTTGCTTGTGTGGCGGCAAGATACCGGACCGCGCGCACCCGCGCCCATGCCCGAACGTTCATTCCCCGTTGTGAACTACGACACCGCGAGACGAAGCTTCCCGTATGGGAACGACTCGACATAACCGCCGGCCTGTACGTAGTAGAGGACCCCGGGTTCCGTATCGAAAGTGACGTTCGCTTGGAGAGAGCGTCCGATCGGGTCGAGCAGCACGTCGTCGATGCACGCGATCTGGGTGAACGCGCTGCCGTCCTTGGTGTAGACGCCGAGCAGCGTGTCGAAGTCGCTCCCG
>JBASRP010000421.1:0-6584 GCA_049273905.1 Actinomycetota bacterium | reverse complement strand
CGGATGGCCTGTATCTCGAGTTCGATCTTCAGGCGCCGGCCGACGAGCACGCCGCCCGTCTCGAGCGCCTTGTTCCACGTCATGCCCCATTCCTCGCGGTCGATCTCGGTCTCGGCCGAGAAGACCGCGTGCGTGTTGCCGAACGGGTCGTCGGCGATCCCGAGGTATTCGACGTGGAGCGTGACCGGCCGTTCGATCCCGCGGATCGTCAGCAAGCCGTCCGCCCGGAGCGACGTCTCGCCGGTCTGGGCCACCTTCGTGGAGCGGAACTCGAGGGTCGGGTACGTCGCGATATCCAGGAAATCGGGCGACCGCAGATGCCCGTCGCGCTGCTCGTCGGCGGTGTCGATGCTGGCGGCGTCGATCGTCGCGACGACGGAGGACTGCTCCGGAGTTGCGCCGATCGTCACGGTGCCCGAGAAGCGCGAGAAGTGCCCGCGGACCTTCGCGACCATGAGGTGTCGCGCGACCGCTCCCACGCTCGAGTGGGCGGTGTCGATCTCCCAGGTGCCGGGGTCCGGCAGCCGGAGAGCTTGAACCGCTGTGGCAGTTCCCTGCCGTGCCATCGCTTTCCCTCCTCGCGGCCGGCGTTTCCGGCCTTCTTGCATGGTCAACGATTGTGGGAACAACTATATGCCCGGCGATCGTTGCATACACAAGAAAGGCCGATACCCTGTGGATATGGTGAAGACTCGACCCGACAACGCCGGGCTCGCCGCCTGGCTAACACTGCTGCAGACTCGATCGACGGTCATGGACGCCATCGAGGACGACCTCCAGCGCCACGTGGGCCTCCCCCTAGCCTGGTTCGAGGTCTTGCTGCAGGTCGCGAGCGCCCCGGACGGCCGGCTCAAGATGCAGGACCTGGCGCACTCGGTCTTGCTCTCGAAGAGCGGCATCACGCGGCTGGTCGACCGCATGGTCGAGGGCGGGATGCTCGCGCGTGAGACACACCCGACCGACCGCAGGGTCATCTATGCAACCGCGACGGCGAAAGGCCTCGCCGCGTTGCGCGAGGCCCTCCCCGTCCACGCGGAAAGCCTCGACCGCCACTTCGCGGCGGTGCTCACGCCGGCCGAGCTGCGGATGATCACCGGGACGCTCACCAAGGTCCTCGACGCGGCGGGATTCGTTCCGGCCGCGTGCCCGAGCGGTGTGATCGCCGAGGCGGAGAAGCGCAGCCGTTCGCGCGTGTCTTAGCGCACGAGCCGCGACAACCGCCGGTCGGCGAGGATCTTGCCGCCGGTCTGACACGTCGGGCAGTAGGCCACCTCGTGCGACTCGTAGGACACGCGCCGCAGGTCGCCGCCGCACCGCGGGCACGGGTATCCGTGGCGGCCGTGGACGAGGAAGTGGTCGCCGATCTTCGTCTGCAGCCCCCCGCTCCGCGCGCGTTCGGACACGAGCGCGTCGTCGAGGATCTCGCGCGTCGCGTCGAGGAGCCGTTTGCGATCGCCTTTCGAGAGCGACGCGAGGCTCGCGAACGGCGAGATCTGCGCGCGGTGCAGGATGTCGTCGGAGTAGCCGCGGCCGATCCCCGCGACCGTCCGCTGGTCGCGCAGGATCGTGTGCACGCGCCGCTTGTCCTCACCCTCGAGGATCAGCGTCGCGTACTCGTCGGAGTAGGGCTCGGGCCCGAGGACGGCGAGCGGTCCGTCGTCGCCCGGCGCGAGGATCCACCACCCGGCCTTGCGCTCGGTGCCGTACTCCTTCAGCAGAACGGCAGGACGCCCCTCGAAACGCAGGCGCATGACGCTGCCTTTCGGTTTCGTCTGCTTCGGCGGATCCTCGATGTCCACGCGGCCGCCCTGCGACAGATGGAACAGCAGACGCGGGCCGCCGAAGGAGAGCACGACGAACTTCCCGCGCCGCGTGACGCGTTCGAGGGTGCGGCCGACGAGCGTTTCCGGTCCGGGCGTGACCGTCTTCAGCGCCGAGAACTGGAGCGCGACGGCGCCGGCGAACGTCGCGCCGCCGATGGCGGCGTCGAGCCGCTCGGCGAGACCTTGCACTTCGGGAAGTTCGGGCACTCAGTCACTGTACGTCGCGCCGTCACTGGGTGGCCAAGCTCACCGCGGAAGTGTCTGACGTGTCTGACACTGTCGACACCGTCTGACGCGTCAGACGGTTCCCCGAGGAGCTCGGCAACCGGCCGACCTGTCACTGCACCCGAGCGCGAACGCGCGACTGTGTCTTCCGGGCGCGTGCGCCGAGCATGATCTCGCGGTGTTTCCGCCAGTAGTGCAGGCGCACGGCGGCGCCGAGAGACATCGAGCGGTCCTTGGGACGGATCGTCGCGCCGCACGCCGAGCATACGCAGGAGCGTGCCATGGTCCTCCTTCCGCTCAGGCGGGAAGGGAGGGCGACGCTACCACGCCTTGCGTGTGCGAGATGTCAGCAGCAGCCGTGTTCGGCGGCCATCGGAAGCTCACGCCGAACGGCGTCTTCACGCGCATCGCGAGGCTTGGTCGCGCGGATGATCGCCGAGTGTAATCCGTCCGCGACGACGTGCGTCGGCGTCAGGATGATGTCCTCGAACCCGGCGTCGCGCAAGCCGCGCTCATACTCGCCGAAGGACAGCGCGCCGGCGATGCAGCCGACGTACGAGCCGCGCTCGGCGCGATCGGCCGGCGACAGGTGATCCTCGGCCACGACGTCGCTGACGCCGATGCGGCCGCCGGGCCGCAACACGCGGAACATCTCCGCGAAGACGCGCGATTTGTCGGCGGAGAGGTTGATCACGCAGTTCGAGATCACGACGTCGATCGTCGACGCCGGCAGCGGGACCTCCTCGATGTAGCCCTTCAGGAACTCGACGTTCCGCGCGCCTTCACGGTCGCGGTTCGCGATCGCCAGCGCGAGCATCTCGTCGGTCATGTCGAGCCCGTACACCTTGCCGTCGGGCCCGACGCGCTTCGCGGACAGCAGCACGTCGATCCCGCCGCCGGAGCCGAGGTCGAGGACCGTCTCGCCCGCGCGGAGTTCCGCGACGGCCGTCGGGTTGCCGCAGCCGAGGCTGGCGAGCTTCGCCTCCTCGGGGAGGGCCGCGAGGTCCGCCTCGGAGTAGAGGTGCGTGCTGCACGCGGTGTTGCAGTCGTCGCCGCACGAGTCGTCGCAACACGACGCGCGTCCGGTCGTCGCTTGCACGGCCGCCTGCGCGTACCGCTCCCGGACCTGCTCGCGGATCTCGCTCATCGCGCACTTCCTTTCATCTCGAAGACGCCGGACAGCCGCGCCAAGGCGCGACGGTTCAGCGAGTAGTAGGCCCACACGCCGCGTTGCTCGCGGTCGAGGAGGCCGGCGGAGACGAGCTTCTTGAGGTGAAAGCTGGTGGTCGGCTGCGACAGGCCGATCGCGTCGGTCACATTGCATACGCACACCGCCTCATCGCTCGTCGCGAGCAGGTTCACGATGCGCACCCGGTGCGGATCGGACAGCGCCTTGAACAGCGCCGAGGTCGTCGCGGCGTCCTGTTCCGATATCTGGTCCCCGGCGATCGCCGGGCAGCACTCGGCCGGACGGAGAAGCGGCAGCTCGGCGGTCACTTGCGTCACGAGGAGCCTCCCAGACATCGATGAACGTCGATGCCTGAGACTACGCCGAGACATCGACGTTTGTCAATACTGCCTGGTGAGGAGGCTTTCAGGCCACGTCGCGGCGCGCGAAGACCCGCGACGCGATGAGAACGGCGAAGGCCGTGTAGGCCAGCAGGAGGAGCCCCGCGGTCAGCCCCGAGCGCACGAACTGGGGGTCGTCCCAGCTCACGAAGGCACCGGCATTGTCGGCCACGAGCCACCGTTGCCAGCCCGGGATGCCATTGCGGATCGCGTTCTCGACGACCGCCGTCCAGGCAAAGAGAAGCCCGAGCGCTGCCGCGGTCGCGCGTCCGACCATCGCGACGGCGCATCCGATAGCGGCGGCCATGCCGGCCGTGGCCGCGCCCCCAAGGACGGTCCCGAAGAGATCGCCGAGCCACGCCGCGTTCACGCCGGCCGTCGTCCCGCGCCACACCGCGGCCGGCGTGAGCGCGGCGACGAGCATGAGCTCCAGAACAACCGCTGCTGCGAACGTGACGGCCGCGACGGCGACGACCTTCGCGACCAGGACGCGCTGCCGCCGCGGCTCCCAGGTGAGCGTCGTCGCGATCACACGGTGATGCCAGTCGGCGCCGGCGAACGACGCGCCGGCTGCGAGCCCGAGAATGATGAGAAGCGCCGAGATCCCCTCGGCGACTGCCGGGGCGTCGGCGAGATGCAGCCGCGGATCCGCCGTGATCTCCTCGAGGTTCGGTTGCTCACACAACGCCGCCTTCGCGCCGGACGGCCCGACGCATTCGTTGTAGCCGGCGAGCGCTTCGGAACGCGCGCGCTCGACCGCGGCGCCGATGTCGCGGTTCGACTTCGCGAAGGCGACGGCGCCGGCCGTCACGAATCCGAGGACGAGGAACCCTGCGAGGATCCGGGTCAGGCGTCGCGACGCGAAGCGCTGGGCCTCGATACCGATGAGCGTCGTCATGCGGTCACCGCCTCCGGGTCTTTCGTGAGCTCGAGGAACACCGCTTCGAGGTCCGCCTCTTCCGTGCGGAGTTCGCTGACGTAGAGGCCGTGCTCGGCGAGGGTCCGCGAGACGCGGGACGCCTGCGCCGGGTCGAGGCCGACGCGGATGGTGCCGTTCGCGACGGCGGCGGATATCCCGGCCCCGCACAGGACGTCGGCGCCGCGGTCGAGATCCTCGACCCGGACCACGAGCCGTGCCGCGCGTCCGCCCGCAAGGACCTCACCGACGGGCCCGGCCGCGACGGCCTTGCCGCGGGCGAGGATCGCCACGTGATCGCACATCTGCCGTACCTCGGAGAGCAAGTGACTGGATACGAACACCGTGCGGCCTTCGCGACCCAACGATCGCAGGAGCTCGCGGACCTCGACGATCCCTGCGGGGTCGAGGCCGTTCGCCGGCTCGTCCAGGACGAGGAGCGCCGGATCCTTGAGCAGCGCCGCCGCGATCCCGAGTCGCTGCCGCATCCCAAGCGAGTAGTTCTTCACGAGATCCCTCTGCCGCGCGGCGAGGCCGACACGCTCGAGGACCGCGTCGATACGGCGAGGCCCGATGCCGTCGATGCGCGCGAGGTGATCGAGATTCTCGCGGGCGGTGAATGTTGGGAACAGCGCGGGCTGCTCGACGATCGACCCGATACGGCGGATCACGGTCGCGAGGTCGCGCGGAACCTGCGCGCCCAGGACATGCACCGACCCTTCCGACGCGCGCACGAGTCCGAGCATGATGCGGATCGTCGTCGTCTTCCCCGATCCGTTCGGTCCGAGGAAACCGAAGACCCCGCCCTCGGGCACATCGAGGTCGAGCCCGTCGAGCGCCGTCGTCCTGCTGCCACGAACGCGCGCGAAGGTCTTGCGCAGGCCGCGGATCTCGATCACCGATGTCATGGCATCCCCTCGCAGTGGGGCGGGCATCGCCCGCCCCACCAACGTTTCGCCGCTAGTCCGTCGCCCGGATGACGCCGCACGCGTAGCGCGCGCCGGCGTTCCCCGTGTTGGCTGTCAGACCCGTCGCGGTCGCGTTCGTCGTGCCGGTCGAATTCGGCGTGTACTGCGTGGCGCCGGTCCCGACGGGAACGTTGCCGAAGTTGTCCGCGCCGGCATGCACGATCACGGCCCGGCCGACGATCTCGGCCACGTCGAAGTGGTCGGTCCTGAAGCGCGACCAGGCGCTGTGATCGGCGTTGACCTGAAGCGACGGCATGTCGCCGCCGTGGGTGCCGTGCGTCGTCGCGCCGGGGTTGTAGTGCCCACCCGCCGAGAAGAACGGAACGGTCGCGCCGGTGGCGGGATCGACGGCCGCCGGATCGCACGTCCCGTTGGCGTGGATGTGGAAGCCCTTGAAGCCGGTGAGCGCCGGGAACTCGAGTCCCTCGGCCTTGACCTGAACCACGTCCCCTTGCTGGATGAACTTCACCGTGCCGAGCCTGTCGCCCGCCGCGTTGTGCAGCACGGCGCGAGCGGTGGCGTCGTCGGCTTGGACGCTCGCCGTCAGAAGACCGGCCACCGTCGCCGCGAACGTCAACGCGACGACGACGGCGATGCGGATCGATCGCGACTTCATCGTGTCCTCCCTCTGAGTGGCCTCCATCGGCCTCGTCGTTGCCACGGTAGTGACGGCCCGCGGCGAGACCCACCCGGCACTCACCACTCATGCAGGCCAGACCGCACAGGCCGGGTCCGGTGCCACCTCCGAGGCGGCCGGGGGCTACCCTCCGGATCGCGGCCGGGCGGGCACGCTTCCGGCGATCGCCCCGGGCCCGCATAATCCGAGGATGCAACGGGAGGAGACCGTCTCGGTCGGCGCGGCCCAGACCGGGTCCGGGCGCGAGCTCGTCAATCGCGCGGTCCTCTACCTGATCCTCGCGGCGTTCATCGGCGCCGTCTACGCGGCGGTCGTCCTCGGGCTCGGCGCCGCCTTCGATGCGCGCACGCCGAACACGGCGCTCTCGGTGATCGCGACGTCGGTCGCCGCATTGGCTTTCGGCCGCGTGCGCCGGCGTGCCCAGCGGCTGGCCAACCGCCTCACCT
>JBASRP010000413.1:0-1610 GCA_049273905.1 Actinomycetota bacterium | reverse complement strand
GTCCGGCTCGTGACCGAGACCGCTGCGTTCACGACCGAGGTGCGCGTCGCGATCACGGTCGAGGGGAACGAGCGCGCCGGGATGGCGCGCGGGCCCTCGACGTCGGGCCTGCGGCTGGTCGCCGGCGCGACCGTCGACGCGGTCGGCGATCTTTTGAAAGCCTCGGCCGTCGAGGTTCAGTCGGCCGAGCTGATGAGCGTTGGGTCGGTGCAACTCGCGGTCGCCGTCCTGCGCCTGGCGACGAATCGGGGCGAGCAGCTGCTGACCGGATCGGCGATCGTCCGCAAGGACGCGAACGATTCGATCGCGCGCGCGACGCTCGACGCGCTCAATCGCGTTCTGAACGCGCGCTAGCCGGTTTCTTCGCGCCGCGGCGGCGTTTCCCGCGCGGCCCCACCATTAGCTGCTGGATCAGAAGAAGGATCCCGGCCCAGATCAGGATGTCACCGATGCTGATGACGTTCGCCATCAGGTTGACGGGGATCACGTCCGCGAGGAACCGCAGATTCGAGTCGTCGGTCAAGGCTCGGTGCGCGCCTTTCACGATCGCCTTGCCGCCTTCCACGAAGGGGTTGTCGAGTCCGACCTCCTGGAGCGCCTCCACGGAGACCGGCATCCCGCCGTTGGCGGCGATCACGATGAAGTTGCAGAGCGCGCCTGCTCCGATGAGCGTCATCCCGGGGAGCATGAAATTGAAGGCCGCGAACGCGAAGACGCTCGCGAAGGACGCGACAACGAGACCGAAGGCCAGCCACCGGAGATCGGCGGCGTCTGCGACGGCCGCTCCGATCTGCATGGCAACGCCGGCGAAGACGATGGGGACGGCGCGGAGCCGCGCCTCGCTCAGCGTTTTGAACGAACCCCCGCGGGCGAACCCGACGAGGATGCCGAGCGCGACGGCGAGAACGAGCCCGATCACGGCCGCATCATGGCACGGGGAACGAGCCGAGCCGGGTATCCTGCGAGGCCATGGAGACTGTGCTGTACGAGACCGACGGCCCCGTCGCCCGGGTCACCATCAACCGGCCGGACAAGCGCAACGCGTTGAACGTGACCGTGATGCGCGAGCTCCGCGCGGCGATGGGCTCGGCGGGCGAGGACGCGAACGTGCGGGTCGTCGTGTTGACCGGCGCGGGAGACAAGGCGTTCAGTGCCGGCGGCGACCTCGGCGGGTTCACCGCCGAGCAGTCGAAGGTCGAGCAGCATCGCCTGCGCGGAACGCTGACCGATCTTTTCGAAGACATGGCCCGGCTCGGCAAGCCCGTCGTCGGGCGTGTGAACGGGCACGCGCTGGCCGGCGGGTTCGGTCTGCTGTGCGCGTGCGATCTCGCGGTCGCCGCCGACACGGCGGAATTCGGCATGCCCGAGATCAACATGGGCCTGTGGCCGTTCATCATCACCGCGGTGGTGTCGCGGCGGCTCCCGCGCGCGAAGGCGCTCGAGCTGATGATGACCGGCGAGCGCGTCGGCGCCGCCGACGCGTTGGCATGGGGGGTCGTGAACCAGGTCGTCCCGGCGACCGACCTCGACAAGGCCGTCGACGAGCTGGCCGCGAAGCTCGCGTCGAAGTCGCCGGCGATCATGCGCCTCGGCAAGGACTCGTTCTACGC
>JBASRP010000408.1:0-3347 GCA_049273905.1 Actinomycetota bacterium | reverse complement strand
GCCTGGCGCTGATGATCGACGGTGAGCGCTACGACGTGCGCGAGGGCGACGCCGTCACGTTCGACGCCGACCTCCCCCACCACTTCGAGAACCCGGGCGCGCGCGCGGCAACCTTCCTTGCCGTAGTAACCGCCGGCCTTCGGAACACATAGGAGCGAACGATGCCGAGGACGATGGTCGACAAGATCTGGGAGGCGCACGAGGTCCGCTCGGATCTCATCTACATCGATCTCCACCTCGTCCACGAGGTCACCTCGCCCCAAGCCTTCGACGGCTTGCGCCTGACCGGCCGCGCCGTGCGCCGGCCCGACAAGACGATGGCGACCGCCGATCACAACGTCCCGACCGACGGCACGACCGTCGCGCGCCTGATCGCGGACACGCTGTCGCGGCAGCAGGTCGAGACGCTCGAGCAGAACTGCGCGGCGTTCGGGATCCCGATCTTCTCGCTCGGATCCGAGCGGCAAGGCATCGTGCACGTGATCGGACCCGAGCTCGGCGTGACGCAGCCGGGCATGACGATCGTGTGCGGCGACTCGCATACCTCGACGCACGGCGCGTTCGGCGCGCTGGCGTTCGGGATCGGCACCAGCGAGGTCGAGCACGTGCTCGCGACCCAGACGCTCGCCCAGAAGCGGCCGAAGACGATGCGGATCTCGTACCCCGGTGCGCTCGGCTTCGGCGTGACGGCCAAGGACGTCATCCTCGCCACCATCGGAAAGCTGGGCACGAGCGGGGCCGTCGGCTACGCCGTCGAGTACGCCGGTCCCGTGATCGAGGCGCTGTCGATGGAGAACCGCATGACCGTTTGCAACATGACGATCGAAGGCGGCGGCCGCGCCGGCATGGTCGCGCCGGACGACACCACGTTCGCGTACATGGAGGGCCGCCCGGCCGTTCCGAGGGGCGCGGAGTGGGAGCGCGCGCTGGAGCGCTGGCGCAACACCACGACCGACGACGGCGCCGCGTTCGACCGCGAGGTGGAGATCGACGGTTCGTCGATCGCGCCGATGGTGACCTGGGGCACCACGCCGGGCATGGTCGTGGACGTCACGAGCCGCGTCCCCTCGCCGGACGACTTCGCCTCCCCCGCCGACCGCGAGAGCGCCGAACGGGCGTTGGCGTACATGGGCCTCGCGGCCGGCACGCCGATCACCGACATCGCGCTCGAGCGCGTGTTCATCGGGTCCTGCACGAACTCACGGATCGAGGACCTGCGCGCCGCCGCGCGCGTCGTCGAGGGCCGGAAGGTCGCGGGCAGCATCCGGGCGATGGTCGTGCCGGGTTCGGCGCAGGTGAAGGTCCAGGCCGAAGAGGAGGGCCTCGACCGCGTCTTCACGGCGGCCGGGTTCGAGTGGCGGTCGGCCGGGTGCTCGATGTGCCTCGGCATGAACCCCGACATCCTGGCGCCGCAGGAACGGTGCGCCTCGACCTCCAACCGCAACTTCGAAGGGCGGCAGGGCGCCGGCGGGCGGACGCATCTCGTCTCCCCCGAGATGGCCGCGGCCGCCGCCATCGAGGGCCACTTCGTCGACATCAGGAGCTGGAGCTGAAATGGAGCCGATCCGGATGATCAGCGGGAAGATCACGGTCCTCGATCGCGCCGACGTCGACACCGACCAGATCATGCCGAAGCAGTTCCTGAAGAGGATCGAGCGCACCGGCTACGGCGAGTTCCTGTTCTACGACTGGGTGCGGAACGGCGAGGTCACGATCGAGCCGAATCCCATCCTCGTCGCCGGGCGCAACTTCGGCTCCGGCTCGTCCCGTGAGCACGCGGTGTGGGGCATCCAGCAGTTCGGCTTCCAGGCCGTCGTCGCGCCGTCGTTCAGCGACATCTTCTACAGCAACTGCACGAAGAACGGACTGTTGCCCGTCGTACTCCCCGAAGACGGCGTGCGCGCGCTCATGGGGGCTGGCGAGGCGATGATCGACCTCGAGGCGCAGACCGTTTCGTTCGACGGCCGGACCGTCTCGTTCGACATCGACCCCGACATCAAGCACCGGCTTCTGAACGGCCTCGACGAGATCGCGCTGACGCTGACGCACGCGGCGGACATCGATGCGTACGAACGGGAGCGGATGCAGCCGGGTCCGGTAACCTCGGCTCTGTGACCGAACCGCTCGTCCTGCAGCTCGACCACGTCTTCATCCCCGTCGCCGATCCGGCGCCGCTGTTCGACCTCTTCTCCAACGACCTTGGGCTGCCGGTCGCCTGGCCGGTGATGGACAAGGGCGCCTTCACCAGCGCTGCGGTGTGCGCCGGGACCGCGAACATCGAGTTCATCAGCGCGAACGCCGCGTCGCCGTTCTCACCGTTCCTCGAGCCGACGGAGCCGTTGTGCGTCCGCGGCCTTGCGTTCGAGCCGATAGACGGCGAACGCATGGCGGACGACCTGGGCGCGCGCGGGCTCGCTCATTCCGATCCGCTGCCCCACGACGACGCCGGCGGCTCGTGGACGAACGTCTTCCTGACCGGCATGGCGCCGTTCTCGGCGATGGTGTTCCTCTGCGAGTACCGCGGCGCGACGCGGGAGGAGCGCCGGGCCGTGCGCGAGACGTTCGCGGCAGGCGACGGCGGCGCGCTCGGCGTGCGCGGCGTCGCCGAGGTGACCCTCGGTGTCCTGGACATCGATACGGCGCTGGACGCGTGGACACGCTTCTTGTCGCCGGTGCAACCCGACGACCACGGCGCGTTCCACCTCGGCAACGGCCCGATCGTTCGCGTGCGCCACTCCCCCATCGACGGCGTCGCGGCGGTGTGGCTCGAGGTCGCGTCCCTCGCGCGGGCGCGCGACGCGCTGCGCGAACGCGACCTGCTCGGACCGATGCGCGCGTCGGGGGTCGGGCTGAACTACGCGAAGAACGGCGGGCTCGACGTCTGGCTCACCGAGAAGCGTCAGTAGCCGAGCGTAAGGTCCACCAAGCCTTCGAGAGGTTCGCCGCGCGCGAAACGCTCGACGTTCCGCTTCACGAGCGCCGCTAGTTCCGGCACGGCCATCGCCCACGTGTTCGCCGCGTGGGACGTGATGACGACGTTCTCGAGATCCCACAACGCGTGGCCGTCGGGCAAGGGCTCGGGGTCGGTGACGTCGAGGGCCGCGCCGGCGATCCTGTCCCCGCCTAGGGCGACGACCAACGCGTCGGTGTCGATCAGACGGCCGCGCCCCACGTTGACGAGCCACGCCGTCGGTTTCATGCGCGCGATCATCGCGGCGTCGAAGAGGTGTTCCGTGTCGGGCGTGAGCGCCGGCGCCAGGACGATCCAGTCGGCCTCGGGCACGACGTCCGCCAGCGCGTCGACGCGAACCGTGCGCTCGGCGCCGGGCATCGGATCGCCGCTGCGG
>JBASRP010000398.1:0-6413 GCA_049273905.1 Actinomycetota bacterium | reverse complement strand
GACCCGCTGATGGCGGCCGCGAACTTCCCGGAGGGCACCGACCCCGCGCTCATCGAGCGACGGCGCCGGGCCTACGAGAGCGTCGGCGGCGAGACCTTGCTCGCGGACCTCACCGCGTGCGATCGGTTCGACGTCCTCGATCGACTCTGGGAGATCCGCTGCCGGACGCAGGCGCTCGTCGGCGCGGCGGACGTCCTCACGTCTCCGAAATACATGCGGATGCTCGCCGATCGCGTGTCGGCCGCCCGCTACATCGAATACCCGAACGCGGGACACATGCTGCCGCTCGAAAGGCCGGCGGAGGTTGCGGGCGAACTGGCGGTGCTGTGGGCGGCGAGCCTGGACGGCCGCGTCAGTCGGATGCGGGGATCGTCGTCTCTTCGATCTGATTCCCGATCTGCGGCGTCTCCGCCGGCGGGTTGATCACGCGGTTGACCAGGAGCCAGCCGATGAAGAGCACCAGCGCGATCAGGAAGATGCGCCCGATCCAGCGGCGGCGTTCCTCGGAGGGCTCCTTCGCGAAGCCGACGGGGGAGACGTATTCCTCGCGCATCGAGAAAGGATGGTACAGGGGTGATGCGGAGCAGGCGCGGAAGTCCTTGAAGGGGTGGCTAGACGGCGACGCGGGCGCCGATGACGCGCTCGCGGCGGACGGAGCGGCGCTCTTCCTCGGTCATGCCGCCCCAGATGCCCGCGTCTTGCGCGGTCGTCAGGGCCCACTCGAGGCACGGCTGCTGAACGGAGCAGGTGCCGCAGATGGCGCGGGCCGCCTCGATCTGGGCCATGGCCGGGCCGGTCGTTCCGATCGGGAAGAAGAGTTCGGGGTCGACGTCTCGACAGGACGCGTCGTGCCGCCAGTCCATCGAGTTCGGATCCACCATGTCCGACTCCCCACCCGCCCCGGTTTTCATGCAATAACAGGTTCTCATTTCCAGGAGAACGCGCGCGAGTATATGACCGAGAATTTAAGAGTGGCAATACTTTCACGGAAACTACATCGCTGGGATATGACGGTGCGAGCGCGCTCTGCGAACAATTGCACGCAGCGCGCGAGAGCACGAACGCGCAAGCTCGAACACGAGCGAACTTGATGACCACGGGAATGCTCAGGAACAACATCCGGCTCAACGGGAACGTCGCGCCGTGGAAGTGATCGGGCACCGCGGCGCGGCGGCGTTCGCCCCGGAGAACACGCTCGAATCGATCGCCGCGGCGCTGTCCGCCGGCGCCGACGGCGTCGAGATCGACGTCCGCATGTCGTCCGACGGCGTTCTCGTCTTGATGCACGATCCCGACGTCGCGCGGACCACGAACGGGACGGGCCGCGTGGCCGAGTTGACCGGCTCGGCTCTGGGGGCGCTCGTTCCTCCCGTTCCGTTGCTCGACGAGGTGTTCGCGACCGTTCCCCGAGATGCGTTGCTCGTCCTCGAGCTGAAAGGCCACCCATGGGAGGCCGGCTACGACCCGGCCGAGCCCGTTGCGCACGCGCTGGCGGCGGCCCTCGTGGCCGACGGCGAGCGACGTGTGGTCGTTTCCTCGTTCAATCCGCTTGGGCTGGGAGTGATCCGCACGGAGTCGCCGGGGGTGCGCACGGCGGTCCTGACCTCGGAGGCGTTCGATCTCGGCTCGAACCTGGCGGCCGCGGTCGACGGCGGACACGAGGAGTGCCATGTGCCCGGCACCCTCGCCGACGCCGCGTTCGTCACGCGCGCGCACGAAGCCGGCAAGCGCGTCGTCGCATGGACGGTGAACGACCCGGATCGACTGCGCGAGCTCGCAGCGGCCGGAGTGGATGCGGCGATCACAGACGACCCGCGTACGGCGATCGCCACGCTGCGGTACTGAGCTAGGCGAAGAGACGAAGCGCGTTCGGCGCGGATTCGAACGTGAAGTGCTCTGCCTCACCGACGAAGTCGCCGTCCACCTGATACGGCAGCGCGTGCGACGCGATGACCTCGAAGCGCTCAAGATCGTGGAGACCGATCACGTTCTTGAGGCGGATGTGTCCGCCCGACCCGAACGCGCGCCAGATGAAGCGCAGAACGTGGTGCAGGCCGAGCGACTTGACGAGCGTGACGTCGAGCCCGCGTTCGGCGTCGGCGAGAGGCGTGACCTGAAAAAGACGCTCGCCGAGGAACGTGAACGGGTTCGAGTTGCCGGCGATCGCGACCCGAAGGTTTCGGTGTTCGGTGCCGTCGGGCAGGCGGACTGTGATCGGCGCATCGCGCTTGTCGTAGGCGAAGAAGTACACGCGCACCCCGGTCGTGACGAAGTACCACTCTCCGATCGCCTTCTTCATCCGGAAGCGACGCTCGACGGCCCGGACCACGGCCGCATCGAAGCCGACGCCGGCGATGAAGCTGAAGTACCGGCCGTTGATGCGGCCCAGGTTGATACGTTTCGGCTCGGTGCCCTCACGGAGGCGTTCGAGCAGGGCGGCCGTTGCTTCGACGGGATCCTCCGGGATGCCGTGGGTGCGCGCGAAGACGTTCGTGCCGCCTCCCGGCAGGATCGCGAGGGGCGTCTCGGTGCCGGCGACGCCGTTCAGTGCCTCGTTGAGCGTGCCGTCGCCGCCGAGAACGAGCACCAGGTCGTGGCCCTCGTGCACCGCGCCGGCGGCGAGGTGTTGCGCGTGGCCGCGGCGCTTGGTCTCCGCGACGTCGACGACGAGATCGCTCGACAGCGCGCGCGTGATGACGTCACGAGCGCGGCTGGTCACCGTCGTCGCTTCGGGATTGGTGATGAGGATGGCCCGCTTCACGGCGCGGGAGGCTATCACGCGGCGCGGGAGAGGCTCAGGTCGCGGTCGGCTGCGGCTCCGGCGACGGAGACGGGTTCGGCTCCGGCGACGACGAAGCCGACGGTGAGGGCGACGGCGCACTCGGCTTCGGCGACGGGCGTGAGTACGCCGGGCAGTCGCGCGACGGAATGAGCGTGAGGGGCATCGACACCTCGACACCCGGCTGGCCGAGCCGTGCGACGCAGTCACGGTTGTAGCCGAGAACCACCGTGACGAAGCTACCCGTCGGGACCGGGAACTTGTGCTCGGGCACATCCGCGAGCGCCTTCGTCATGAACGCCTTGAAGATCTGTGACGGGAACGTGCCGCCGACGACGGTGATCCCGCGGACGTTGCGCATCGACACCTGGCCGCGCCGGTAGCCGACCCACACGGCGGTCACGAGGTCGGGCGTGTACCCGACGAACCAGGCGTCGTGGTACTCCTGCGTCGTCCCGGTCTTGCCGGCGAGCGGACGGCCGATCTGGGCGCGCCGGCCGGTGCCCTTGCGCACGACGTCCTGGAGGACGTCGTTGATCGTGTACGCGACGCCGGGGTCGACGGCCTGCGTCCCTTTCAGTTTCTTCTCGTCGAACAGGACCGTGCCGTCGGTGGAGACGGCGCGCGCGACCCCGTGGCCGGGCATGTGCACGCCGAGGTTGGCGAACGTCGAATACGCGCTCGCCATCTCGAACGGCGACACGCCGACGCGCAGGCCGCCGAGCGCGATCGATGGGATCGGGTCCAGCTCGGACGAGATCCCGAGGCGGTGCGCTGCGTCGACGACGTTCTCGGGTCCCACGTCCAGAACCAGACGGGCGTAGACGCCGTTGACCGAGTTGATCATCCCTTGCCGCAGCGTGATGAAGCCACGGCCGCGGCCGTCGTAGTTGTTGACCTTCCACGTGTACGCGTTGTTCGGTCCGTAACGGAGCGTCGTGGGTGAGGAGCCGTAGCGCGTCTCGGGCCGGATACCCTCCTCTAACGCCGCCGTGAGCACGAACGGTTTGAACGCGCTCCCCGCTTGCCGCCGCGCCTGGTACGCGAGGTTGTACTGGGCCGTCGCGAAGTTGCGGCCCCCGACCATCGCGCGCACGGCGCCCGTCTTGGGATCGATGGCGACGACGCCGGCTTCGGGATCGCCCGGCCTGTTCAGAACGTTGGCGACCGCGTCCTCCGCCGCTTGCTGGAGGCGCCGGTCGAGCGTCGTCCTGATCTGCAGCCCGCCGCCGAAGAGCGTCTGCGCGCGCTCGGCCTCGGTCGCGCCGTACGCCGGGTCGGCGAGAACCTGCTGCTTCACGAACTCGACGAAATAGGGGTCGCGCACGGTGCCGATCGGCGTGCGCCGCTTCGTGAGGCCGAGTGGCTCGGCGGCCGCGGCTTGCTCCTGCGCCACCGTGATCATGTGTTCCTCGCGCATGCGCCGGAGTGCGTACGCGCGGCGCGCGAGGGCCGCCTGCGGCTGGTCGAAGGGATTCAAGCTGCTCGGCGCGTGGATCACGCCGGCGAGAAGGGCCACCTGCGCGACGGTCAGCTGCGCGAGCGGTTTCCGGAAGTAGGTCTCCGCCGCCGCGCCGATGCCGTAGGCGCTGGATCCGAAGTACGCGCGGTTGAGGTACATCGCGAGGATCTCGTCCTTCGAGTGGTCCCTCTCCAGTCGCAGCGCGACGCGGGCCTCGGCGAGCTTCCGTTTGAAGGTCTTCTGCGCGTCGGGGAAGTACATCATCTTGGCGAGCTGCTGCGTGATCGTGGAACCGCCCTGCACCGTCTCGCCGCGCCGCCAGTTCGTTATCGCGGCGCGCGCGATCGCCTTCGCGTCAACGCCGGAGTGCTCCCAGAAGCGCGCATCCTCGACCGCAACGACGGCGTCCTTCACGATCTTCGGGATGGCGGTCGATGCCAGCTGGACGCGGTTCTCCTCGAAGAGCGTCGCGAGAAGCGTTCCATCCGACGCACGGATCTGCGAGCGCAGCGAGAGCGGACGCGCTTCTTTCTGGGGGAGCGGGCCGAGCAGAGTCGAGCAGCCGGTCGCCGCCAGCGCGAGCAAGGAAAAGCCCGCGAGGCGGCGCGCGCGGGCGATCGATCTCATCTGGCGCTCCTCGGTTGGGGAAGGCAGGTCATAGTTTGACCCGAGAAAGCCGGTCTGTCGTTACCCTCGGAGTGCGACCGGGGAAACCTGAGATGATCGTCAGTTCCCGGCGCGCTGCCGGATGGTCTCGAGGATTTCCTTGGGGTCGGCGTGGGCCCCGGTGGCCTTCTTGGAATAGATCAACTCGCCGTCGACGGTGACTTCGAAGACGCCGCCGCGCCCCGGGATCAGGGTGAGATCGGTCGTCGAGTGTTCGAACTCTTCGAGGATCTTGGTCGTCAGACCGACGGCCTTATCGAGGTAGCCTCAGACCGCGCAGTACTCGATCGAAATCTTCATCGCGACGCCTCCGAACCCGGCCGGCGGGGCCTCAACGACCGCGCCGCGGCTATGCTAATCGAGATGAGCGCGTCGCGAACCGGCCTGCTCGAACCCGCACCGCCGCGGGAGGCATGGGGCGGTGGAGGCGGCGGCTGGGCGTGGTTGCTGACGGCGCGCGACGCGGTTGAAGCGGAGATCGTCCGCGGGCTCCTCGAAGCGGGCGGCGTGCCGGTGGCTCTCGACTGGCGCGACCCGTCGCCGTTCGCATGGATGCATCTGTCGGGCAACCTGATGCGGCCTGTCCCGGTCTACGTGCCGACGAGCCTCATCGACGACGCGCGCCTCCAACTGCTCGAGCTCGGACTCGCCGACGACGAACCCGAGCCTGAGCCCGACTCCATCGCACCGCCACAGCCGCTGTTCCGCGAGCGCCACCGCCTGCTTTGGTCGGTGATTGCCGCGCTGACGATCATCGCCGTGGCTTGGATCGTTTTCGTCGAGATATTCGGGTTCGCCCCCTGCTTCTTCCGCCTCTTCTGCATCTAGCCGCTGCTACCCTGACCGCATGAGGGGGCGCGCTCTTGCGCTCGGGGCCTGCGTCGTCGTGGGCTCCTTCGCGATGCTCGCGTCGGCCCTCGCAGCCGGCCCGCCCGAGATGAGTGTGACCCCGTCACAACGGGACTTCGGTTCACTCTGCGCGGGAGCCTCGCAGTCTGCGAACTTCACCATCACCAATACGCAGCAGAACTCCGACGACCTCGTGATCAACTCGATAACGCGCTCGGGTTCGTTGCAATTCACGCCGCAAAGCGTGCCGACCCCGTCGCCGATCCCGGCCGAAAAGTCTTCCGTTTTCTCGGTAACCTTCACCGCGCCCTCGCACGGTTCGGTCAACGCGACCTACAACGTGAACGCGAGCAACGCCACCGACCGCTCGGTGTCCGTCACCGGCCGCGGCGTGGACCGCAAGATCGCGTCAGATCGCCCCTCCGTCTCGTTCGGGGAGCAGCGCGTCGGCTCCCGCTCGCCGACGCAGGCTCTTCTCATCCGCAACCCCGGCCAGGATCCGGTCACGATCAGCAGTATCCGCCGCGTCGGGAACAACGCGAAGGACTTCCGCGTGACGGTTCCCTCCGTCCCGTTCTCGATCGCGGCGGGAGACTTCGTGTCCTTCAGCCTCTCGTTCCAGCCGACGGGCGCGGGTCTCCGCAACGCCACCCTCGA
>JBASRP010000392.1:0-13260 GCA_049273905.1 Actinomycetota bacterium | reverse complement strand
GGGGTCATGTACGGCGCGGCGAGCTTGTCCGGGGTCGTCGCGAACGTGCAGTAGCCGCAGCGGTCGCGGCACAGGCGCGTCAGGGGGATGAAGACCTTCGGTGAGTAGGTGACGACGCGGCCGACGCCTGCGTCGCGGACGCGGCACGCGATCTGCAGGAGCCGTTCGAGGTCGTCGCCGCGCGCCGCGAGGAGGGCCGCCGCCTCGTCCGGGGACAGAACCTTGCCGTCGTCGGCACGGCGCAGGGCGCGCCTCAACTGATGGGAAAGATCCAGCACCGGCGGGGCCGCTCCGGCGGACATCGCGCGGAGCCTACCATCTGCGCGAGCGCCCGGTGGCGGCGTTCCCGGACGGCGGCGATACTCGTGAAGATGATCGTCGTTCTCGCCGGTGGCGTGGGGGCCGCGCGCTTCCTGCGCGGGGTCGTCCGCGTGGTGCCGCCGGGCGATATCACGGTCATCGGGAACACCGGCGACGACATCGAGATCTACGGCGTCCACGTCTCGCCGGACCTCGACATCGTGATCTACACGCTCGGCGGCGCGATCGACGAGGAGCTCGGCTGGGGGCTGGCCGGGGACACGCACACCGGGCTCGAGGAGATGCGCGCGCTCGGCGTCGATACGTGGTTCACCTTGGGCGACCGCGACGGCGCGGTCTGCCGCGTGCGCTCGCTGGCGCTTGCCGACGGCGAGCCCCTCTCGTCATTCACGGCGCGCATGGCCAAGCGCTTCGGCGTCGACATCCGGATGCTCCCGATGACCGATGATCCGGTCGCGACGCGCGTGCTCGTGGCGGACGAGGAAGGCCACGAGCTCGACCTCCACTTCCAGGAGTACTGGGTCGGCCGTCGCGCGCGCGACGAGGTCCTCGGCGTCCGGCTCGACGGTGCCGAGAGCGCGCGGCCCGGACCCGGAGTCCTGGACGCGATCGTCGAAGCCGAGGCGATCCTGCTCGCGCCGTCGAACCCCGTCGTCTCGATCGGGACCATCCTGGCGATACCGGGCATCCGCGACGCGATGCGGGCGACCGACGCGCCGATCGTCGGCGTCTCCCCCATCATCGGCGGCGCGCCGGTGCGCGGGATGGCGGACAAGCTGATGCCGGCGGCGGGCGTGGAGGTCAGCGCGCTCGGCGCCGCGTCCCTCTACAAGGACTTCCTCGACGGATGGGTGATCGATCTCGTCGACGCGGACCTCGCGTCCTCCGTCGAGGAGCTCGGCGTCCGCGTGGAGGTCGCGCAGACGCTCATGCGCACCATTGAAGACGCTGCAAGCCTTGCGAAGGTCGCTCTGGAGCTCGCGCGGAACCTGCGCGCCTGAGTTCACGCGCGTCGCGCCGGACGTAGACTCCTCCGGGATGCGCATAGAGATCTTTCCCGTCGAAGGACTTCCCGAGATCGAAGAGGGCACCGATCTCGCGACCCTCATCGCCGATCGGTCGACCGTGCGTGACGGCGACGTCGTGGTCGTCACGTCGAAGGTGATCTCCAAAGCCGAGGGCCGCGTCATCGAGGTCGACCCGACCGACCGTGAGCGCGCGCGGAGCGCCGTCGCCGAGCGCGAGTCAAAGCGCATCGTCGCGCGGCGCGACGACCTCATCATCGCGGAAACGGCGCACGGCTTCGTGTGCGCGAACGCGGGTGTCGACGGCTCGAACCTGCCGCCCGACCGGCTGGCGCTCTTGCCTCTTGATCCGGATGGAAGCGCGACGCGTCTCCGTGATGACCTCGCCAAGCGCGGCGCGGACGTCGCCGTCGTGATCAGCGACACCTTCGGTCGCGCGTGGCGCACGGGCCAGACCAACGTCGCGATCGGCGTCGCCGGCATCAAGCCGATGCGCGATCACCGCGGCGACAAAGACACCTTCGGCTCCCTGATGGAAGCCACGATCATCGCCGTCGCCGACGAGGTGTCCGCGGCCGCCGAGCTCGTCATGGGCAAGACCGACGGCGTCCCCGTCGCTATCGTGCGCGGGCTCGCGAAGGAGATGTTCGGCGAGGGAACTTCGGGAGAACTGATCCGCCCGGCGGAGGAAGATCTCTTCCGGACGGGGACGATGGAGACGATCGACAACAGACGCTCGGTGCGCGCGTTCTCGTCCAAGAAGGTGCCGCGCTCCGCCGTCGAGCGCGCCGTTGCCGCGGCCGCGACCGCACCGGCGCCGCACGGATCCCGCGCACCGAAACCGTGGCGGTTCGTCTGGCTCCGCAACGAGACACCGCGCGGCCGCTTCCTCGATGCGATGGCGACGGTGTGGCGGCAGGACCTCGAGTCCGATCGCGTGCCCGAGCGCATCATCTTCGAGCGACTCACGCGGTCGCGCACCATGCTCGAGGGCGCGCCGGTTCTGCTCGCGTGCTTCACCACACTGGCGCACGTGGACCCCTACCCCGACGCGAAGCGGCTGCTCGCCGAACGTGAGATGTTCCTCGCGTCGACGGGCGCCGCGCTTCAGAACCTCATGCTCGCGCTCAACGCGCAAGGGATCGGGTCGTGCTGGCTGTCGACAAGCCTCTTCTGCAGCGAGGAGAGCGCCAAAGCGCTGGGCCTCGGGCCTGACTGGCAAGCGGTCGGCTGCGTGGTCGCCGGGTATCCACACGAGGAGCCTGCGCCGCGCGGACCGATCGACGCGGGCGCGTTCCTCGACGTGCGCTGAGTCTTACGCGATCAACCCGCGGATGAAGTAGGCGAGGAACGCCGCCGTCGAGACGTACATCAGCGGGTGCAGCTCCTGCGGTTTGCCCTTCAGGATCTTGATCGCGGCGTACGCCACGAACCCGGCGCCGACGCCGTTTGTGATCGAGAACGTGAACGGCTGCACGACGATCGTCAGCAGAGCCGGGATGCCGATCTCGGCGTTCTGCCAATCGATGTCTTTGACCAGCGTCATCATGAAGTAACCGACGAGGATCAGCGCCGGCGCCGTTGCCTCCTGCGGGATGACACCCGCGATCGGCGAGATGAAGAGGCACGCCAGGAAGAGCAGCCCAACGACGACACTCGTCAGGCCCGTGCGGCCACCCGCCTGGATCCCAGACGCCGACTCGATGTAGGTCGTGTTGGACGACGACGACGCCGCTCCCCCCGCCGCGGCCGCGAGCGAGTCCACGATCAGGACGCGCCCGATGCCCGGAAGCTTGCCCTCACGATCGGTGAGGCCGGCCTTCTCTCCTAACCCGACCGCGGTTCCCATCGTGTCGAAGAAGTCCGACAGCATCACCGCGAAGATCGCGACGCCGGCGGAGATGATGCCGAGCTTCGCGAACGAGCCGCCGAGCGAGAAGTTCCCGAGAAGATCGAAGTCGGATCCGCTCGGGATGCTCGCCCACTTGTCGGGAACCGCGGCGATCCCGTTCTTCCAGATCGATAGATCTTTGATCTCGTTGACGATCGTCGCGAAGATCGTCGTCCCGAGGATGCCGATGAGCAGCGCGCCGCGTACCTTCTTGACGACGAGTGTCGCCGTGATCACGAACCCGAGGAAGAAGACGAGCACCTTCCAGTTGGCGAGAGGTCCGATCGTGACCGGTGGCGCTCCGTCCGCCGTCGTCCTCACGGCGATGCCGGCGTTGGTCAATCCGATGAAGGCGATGAACGCGCCGATGCCGACACCGATCGCGCGCTTGAGATCGAGCGGTATCGCGTGCAGGACCGCTTCGCGGAAGCCCGTGACGACGAGGAACGTGATGATGAGACCCTCGAGGACGATCACGCCCATGGCCTCCGGCCACGTGAGTCCCAGCGTCGCGACGAGCGTGAAGGCGACGTAGCCGTTGAGGCCGAGCCCGGCCGCAAGCGCGAAGGGATAGTTCGACACCAGGCCCATCAGGATCGTCATGACGCCGGCGACCAGCGCCGTGACGATGAGCACCTTCGGGAACGCGAGCTGCGTGCCTTGCGAGTCTTTGACCGCGCCGAGGATCGTCGGGTTGACGAAGAGGATGTACGCCATCGTCATCCAGGTGGTGACGCCGGCGACGACCTCTGTTCGGAGGTTGGAACCGCGCTCCGCGGTCTTGAAGTATCTCTCGAGCCCGGCGCCGCGCGCGGACGTGACCGTTGCCATCCCGACCCCCTCCTTCGCCGGGATTGCAGCCCCCCGGCCGCTCGTCGAAGAACCCAGGACGGTTACGGGGAAGTGCGGGCGAGAAGCCGCCAGCGAAGCGAACGATACCCCGGCGGACAAGCGCAAACAAGGACGGCGCAGCGCGTTTCTGAGGGTCGTGCCGCGCTCAGGGAGCCGTGCTATAAAGCCCCCCTGACATGGCCGACAATCGAGAGACGAAGCGTGAGCGCCGCGAGGTTGCGAAGCAGCGGCGCATGGAAGAGTTGCGCCGGCGCCAGCGCAAGGAGCGCATGCGCAAGTTCTGGTACGCGGGCATCTCCGTGCTCGTCATCGGCGGCATCGTCGCCGCCGTCGTGCTCTCGAAGGCCAACGCGGGGAAGCAGGAGAAGGATCTGAATAAGCTCGCCGCCGCGGCCGGATGCTCGCCTCTCCAGAACCCGGGGGACGAAGGCAACACGCACGTGGCAGCTCCCAATACGGTCAACTACCGCACGAACCCGCCGACGTCCGGGAACCACTACGCCAGCACCTCGCGCACGGGCGTCCTCCCGAACCCGCTTCCCGCCAACCTCAAGGACGAGAACCTCGTCCACAACATGGAACACGGGCACATCATCCTCTGGTACAAGCCAGACCTCGACACGCAGATCCTCGACCGGCTGAAGACGTTCGTGAACGACAACGTGACGCGCCGCGTCCTCGTCGTCCGGGCGGAGATGCCCTACCAGCTCGCGTTCACCGCGTGGGGTCACCTGCTCGGTTGTGAGACACCCAACTCGCAGGTCCTCGCCGTCGCCGCGAAATTCGCCGATAACTACCAGGGCAAGGGTCCCGAGGGAACCGGCGACGCCCCGGGGACGCCGATCGGCAGCTAGAGCTCGGCCGACGCCGCGCGTTCCGGAGATTCGACGACCGTCGCACCGTCCGTGTCGACGACCACGTGCTCGGCCCGCCATCCTTGCGTGGCGAGGACCTGCCGCAGCTCGGGCTGAGCTTCCGGCGGACAGACGAGCAGGAGCGCTCCTCCCATCCCGGCGCCGCAGAGCTTCCCGCCGAGTGCCCCCGCGCGGCGCGCCAGCGCGTACGCCCGATCGACTTCCGACGTCGCCACGTTCGGGTGGAGCTGTCGCTTCGCGCGCCAGCAGCGATCAACCAACGCGCCGATCGTGGTGATGTCGCCGCGCTCGAGCGCGGTGCGCGTGAGGTACGCCGTGTCGCGGATCTCGTACATCGCCAGGCTCGTCTGACCGTCTTCCGGGATGCGACGGGCCAGCTCGGCGAGCGGGACGGCCGAGTTCCGGCGCGTTCCGTTCGTGAAGAGCAGGAGGTGGCTCTCGAGTGTCCGGCGCGCGTCCGGCGTCATCCCCACCGGCGTCACGGTCACCGTTCCGTCGCGGAGGAACTCATAGAGGTTGATCCCGCCGAAGGCGGACACGAAGGGGTCTTGTTTCCCGCACGGGCGGCGCAGGATCGTCATCTCGATCCGCGCGGCGATCTGCGCGATGCGCCAGTGGTCCATGCGCTCGCCGCTGTACGACGCCGCCGCCGTCACCAAGGCGACACAGACGGCAGCGGAGGCGCCGAGCCCGACGCCGGCCGGGATCTCAGACGACGCCGCGAGGCGCGCGTGGTCGAGCCCGAAGTGCCACGCGACCGCCTTGTGCAGAGTGAGGAACTCGCGCGACAGGAACGGGTGACGCATACGGCGCGCGTACTTCTCGGGGGTGATCAGCTCGCGGACGTCGTCGTCGGGAGCGACGAGCTCGAGGCCGCTCGCACGGTCGGCGATCGTGGCCGTCGCGCCGCGCGAGATCGCGAGCGAGACGACGGCCCCGCCGTGCTTCTCGTACCAGGCAGGGAGATCGGTTCCCCCGCCGGCGAGCGAGACGCGGCCGGGTGCGCGAGCGACGACGGTACCCATGATCGGTTGGGCGGAGGCGACGAAAAAGAGAGCGGCCGCCGGAGAGACGGGATCGCCGTGCTCTCGGGCGGCCGCCGAGTCGCTTTCCTTTTAGGCCATGCGCGCGACAGGCGCGACCGGGGCTACCGGCTGACGCTCAGTCTCGGGAAGGACGGCCGACAGGGCCTCCCACACCGCGGACGCGAGGAACCGGCGGTGTCCGCCGAGCGTGCGGATGTACGGGAGCTTGCCGGCGTCGGCCCAGCAACGGACCGCGCGGTGGCTGACGCGGAACAGCATCGCGACCTCACCGGTCGTCAGGAGCGCGTCGTCGCGCCGGTGACCGTTCTGCATCGCCATCGCCTGACGGCGAAGACGCTCGATGAGCCGCTCGCGCGTGCCGCTGGTGTACGGAGTCTTCGTCATCTCGTTGCCCCTCCTTCGGGTCTGTACGACGTCCGCTCTCTCGGGGCGGTCGTCCATGCACCAAAGGAAACGAGCGAGCGAATGAAACCGCGCGGCCAGAACGCACTTAGCGGCTCCTGCGAACGCCACGAATGTGGACGAAGCCGGGCGAGTGCGTCAGGCTAGGACACGAAAATAGGACCGAAGTCCTGGGTGAATGGTCGCGCCGAACCCGGTTAGGGCCCGGCGAACGAGAAACCGGTCTGGCGACTCTCGGGAGCCGGCGGCTCGAACTCGCGAGGGATCCCGAGCGCGCTCACATCGCCGAAGAAGATCAGCGCGTACGGGGTCGCCGGGGGCAGGGACCCCTCCGCCACCTTGAGCAGCATCACGTCGTCGCGGCGCCAGGTGATGGTTCCATGGATCCAGCCGGCGCCGCCGCGCAGGGCCACCGACACCGCGTCGCCGTCCTGAAGTTGGTCGAGTAGCTTCCGTTCCATGTCAGTCCCCTCGTTCGTCGGTGCGGAACCATTCGATCGTCCGCGCGAGGCCCTCGCGGACGGGCACCTTCGGCTCCCACCGGAGGATCTCGCGCGCCTTCGTTATATCCGGCTTCCGCACGCTCGGGTCGTCCACCGGCCGCGGCTCGAACACGATCTCCGAGCTCGACCCGGAGAGCTCCTTGATCATCTCGGCGAGCTCGATGACCGTGTACTCCTCCGGATTGCCGATGTTGACCGGGTCGTGGTGATTGGAGCCGAGCAGCCGCACGATCCCCTCGATCAGATCGTCGACGTAACAGAAGCTGCGCGTCTGCGAGCCGTCGCCGTGCACGGTCATCGGCTTGCCCTCGAGTGCCTGGACGATGAACGTCGTCACCGCGCGGCCATCCTCGCGGCGCATCGACGGCCCGAACGTGTTGAAGATCCGGACGATGCGCGAGTCGAGGCCGTGGTAGCGGTGGTACGCCATCGTCATCGCCTCGGCGTACCGTTTCGCTTCGTCGTAGACGCCGCGCGGCCCGACGGGGTTCACGTGACCCCAATAGTCCTCGGGCTGGGGATGGATCTGGGGGTCGCCGTAGACCTCGGACGTCGAAGCCAGCAGGTAGGTGGCCTTCTTCTCCTTCGCCAGGCCGAGCGTGTTCCAGGTGCCGAGCGCGCCCACCTTGAGCGTCGGGATCGGATAGCGCAGATAGTCGATCGGCGACGCCGGGCTCGCGAAGTTGAGGACGGCGTCCACCTGGCCGTCGAGGTACAGCGGCTCCGACACATTGTGGTCGACGAACGTGAAGTGATCGTTCTCGCTGAGTCCGTCGACGTGCGAGCGGCGACCGGTGATCAGGTTGTCGACGCAGACGACGTCGTGCCCTTCCGCCAGGAAGCGCGTGGAGAGGTGGAACCCGAGGAACCCCGCTCCCCCGGTGACGACGATCCGCATCGCTAGCGTCCGACGCCTTCGTAGGTGAAGCCGAGCTGGCGGAGCCGGTGGGGATCGAGGAAATTGCGCGCGTCGACGACGACCGGGTTGGCCATCACATCCTTCACGCGCGAGAAGTCGAGCCAGCGGAACTCGTTCCACTCGGTGAGGAGCAACAGCGCGTCGGCACCCTCGACGGCTTCCATGGGTCCGGTCGCGCGTTCGGTCGCCTCCCCCGCGATCGATGCGTCGACCACAGGGTCGTACGCGCGGACACGCGCGCCGCTCGCCTTGAGGTCTTCGATCACGGCGAGCGCCGGAGAAAATCGGACATCGTCCGTGTTCGGCTTGAACGCGAGCCCCCACACGCCGATCAGCTTCCCGTCGAGCCCGCCGACGAGCCGGTCGACCTTCGTCGAGATCACGCGGTGCTGCTCGTCGTTGACGGCGAGCACGCCGCGCAAGAGCTCGAAGTCGTAGCCGTTCTGCTCCGCGACGCTGATGAGCGCACGGCAGTCCTTCGGGAAGCAGGAGCCGCCGAAGCCGGGGCCCGGCCGCAGGAACTCGAAGCCGATCCGCGCGTCGTAGCCCATCCCCAGAGCGACGTCCTTCACGTCGGCCCCCACCGAGTCGCAGATGTTCGCGATCGCGTTGATGAACGAGATCTTGGTCGCGAGGAAGGCGTTCGCGGCGTACTTGATCATCTCGGCGGTCCCCGGGTCCGTCACGATCAGCGGCGCGCCGAGCGGGCGGTAGAGCTCGGTCAGGAGTCCTGCGGCGCGCTCGCTCGTCGTCCCGATCACGACGCGATCGGGGTGCATGAAGTCGAAGACCGCCGAGCCCTCGCGGAGGAACTCGGGGTTCGAGGCGACGTCGAACTCGATCTGGGCCGGCAGCCGCTCCCGGATGATCCGCTCGACCACACGCGAAGACCCGATCGGGACCGTGCTCTTGTTGACGATGACCTTGTAGTCGCCGACGTTCGCGGCGATATCGATCGCGGCGCGCTCGACGTGCGACAGGTCCGCGCTCCCATCCTCGGCCGGCGGCGTCGGGACGCAGACGAAGATGAACTGGGACGAACGCGCGCCCTCGGCGAGGCTCGTCGTGAAGCGCAGGCGCCCGGCGTCGAGGCCTCGGCGCACGACCTCGTCGAGCCCGGGCTCGAAGATGGGGATCTGGCCGCCGCGCAGTTTCTCGACCTTCTCGGCCACGACGTCCACGCAGACGACGTCGTGTCCGAGGTCGGCGAAACACGCGCCGGTGACGAGACCGACGTAACCGGTACCGACGATGCAGATCTTCATGGGGTCGGTGAGCGTAGCACGGCTGCTAGCGGCCTACGGGAGACCAAAGATCCTCGTGCATCGCCCCTGCGGCGGCCGGACGGTACACTCGCGTTCTGCATTGTTCTCGAACGCCCCAGGCGCGACCCCCGAGGTGATCGTGCGGATCGTAAGCGTCGTGGGGGCCCGCCCCCAGTTCGTCAAAGCGGCCGCGGTAACGCGCGCCCTCCGCGCGCGCGCCGGAGTGACGGAAACGCTGGTGCATACGGGCCAGCACTACGACCCCGAGATGTCCGATGTCTTCTTCAGCGAGCTCGGGCTTCCCGAACCGGACCGCGAGCTCGGCGTCGGGAGCGGCTCGCACGCGGCGCAGACCGGCGCGATGCTCGTCGCACTCGAACGCGTCATAGCGGAGGAGAAGCCTGGCCTCGTCCTGATCTACGGCGACACCAATACGACCCTCGCCGCGGCGCTCGTCGCCGCGAAGGCGCTCATCCCGATCGGACACGTTGAAGCTGGGATGCGGTCGTTCAATCGCGCGATGCCCGAGGAGATCAATCGCATCTGCGCCGATCACCTCGCGGCGTTGCACTTCTGTTCCACCCAGACGGCGATCGACAACCTGCGCGCCGAGGGCGTGACCGACGGCATGCATCTCGTGGGCGACGTGATGGCCGACCTCGTTCGTCTGTCGCTCCCCCACCGCAAGCAGAGCGCGCTGGACGACGCCGGCGTGACGCCCGGCGCGTACTACGTTCTGACGCTGCACCGGCCCGCCAACACCGACGACCCCGAACGCTTGGAGACGATCCTCGGCGCCGTCGCCAAGCTCGACGCTCCGGTCGTGTTCCCCGTTCACCCGCGCACGCTCGCCGCGATGGACGCCGCCGGTATCCGCGGCGACGGCGCACTGAGGCCCGTTCGCCCGGCCGGCTACCTCGCTTTCCTCGCACTGCAGGCGTCCGCGCGCGCCGTGCTGACCGATTCGGGCGGGATCCAGAAAGAGGCCTACGTTCTCGGGGTCCCGTGCGTCACGCTGCGCGGCGAGACCGAATGGATCGAGACACTGGCCACCGGCTGGAACGTTCTGGCCGGCGCCGATCCGGAGGCGATCATCGCCGGCGCGCAACGGGATGCGCCCACGGAGCGTCCGGATCTCTACGGGGACGGTCGCGCCGCCGAGCGGATCGCCGACATCTGCGCGTCCGCGCGATGAGTGACGTGTCGATCCACCCCACCGCGGTCGTCGAGGACGGCGCCTCGCTCGGGAGCCGGACCGCCGTCTGGCATCACGCGCACGTCCGGGCAGGCGCACAGCTCGGCGCGGAGTGCGTCATCGGCAAAGGCGTTTACATCGGCGCCGGCGTCACGGTCGGCGACCGATGCAAGATCCAGAACGGCGCGATGCTGTTCGAGGGGGCGGTCGTCGAGGACGGCGTCTTCGTGGGCCCCGGAGCGCAGCTCGCCAACGATCGCTACCCGAGGGCGGTCACGCCCGAGGGAGCTCTGAAAGGTCCCGGCGACTGGCAGCTGGGGCGAGTGACGGTCGAGCGGGGCGCCTCGATCGGCGCCGGCGCGATCGTCGTTCCCGACGCGCGGATAGGCGCGTGGGCCATGGTCGGCGCGGGCGCGGTCGTCGTCCGCGACGTCGCGGCACACGAGCTGGTCACGGGGAATCCCGCACGCCATGCGGGATTCGTCTGCTCCTGCGGCCGCCGCCTCGAGCGCGACGGCGCGATCTGGCGTTGCACGACGTGCGGCCGCACGTTCGATCTGGCCGGAGCCGGGACGTGATCCCGATCGCCAGGCCGATCCTCGGCCGCGAAGAGGAGGAGGCCGTCGCACGCGTGTTGCGCTCGGGTCGCCTCGCGCAAGGCCCGGAGGTCGCCGCGTTCGAAGATGGCTTCGCGGCAGTCGCGGGTTCGGCACACGCGATCGCGTGCGCGAATGGGACCGTCGCATTGCAGCTCGCGCTCCTCGCGCACGGCGTCGGGCCCGGCGACGAGGTGATCGTCCCGTCCTTCACCTTCGCGGGGTCGGCGAACGCCGTCGCCGCGTGCGGCGCGACGCCGGTTTTCTGCGACGTGCGCGACGACGATTTCTGCATCGACGTCGCCGACGCCGACGGGCGCGTGACGCCTGCGACGAAGGCGGTGATGCCGGTGCATCTGTACGGCCAGACGGCCGACATGGACGCGGTCGGCGCGTTCGCCGGGAAGCACGGCCTCGTCGTCATCGAAGACGCGTGCCAAGCGCACGGCGCCGGCTTCCGGGACCGGCCGGCCGGGTCGTTCGCCACCGCGGCGTTCTCTCTGTACGCGACGAAGAACATCACGACCGGAGAGGGCGGCGTCGTGACCACCAACGACGACGCGATCGCGGACCGGCTACGGCTGCTGCGGAACCACGGATCCACCGAGCGGTACGTCCACACCGCGTTCGGGCTGAACATGCGGATGACCGAGATGCAGGCGGCCATCGGTCGCGTGCAGCTGTCGCATCTGCCCGAGTGGAACGAACGCCGCCGGGAGAACGCGCGCTTCTACGGGACGGAACTGAAGGGGATCGACGGGCTCGTCGCGCCGGCCGAGCTGCCCGGCCGTGTCCACGTGTGGCACCAGTACACCCTCCGCGTCCCGGACCGGCGGGATGCGGTGTTGAAGCGCGTTCGCGATGCCGGGGTCGGGGCCGAGGTCTACTACCCGATCCCGACGCATCGGCAAGCCTCGTTCCACGATCCCTCGTCGCTGCCGGTCGCAGAGCGGCTGGCCGGTGAGGTCCTGTCCATCCCGGTCCACCCTTCGCTGACGGATGACGAGCGCGCTACCGTGGCCAGGGTTCTGGCCGGAGCGATGATGGAGACGGTATGAGCGATCCGCGCGTGGTGGTGGTCGGGCTCGGCAAGGTGGGCTTGCCGCTGGCCGCCTATATCGCGCGGTCCGGCCTGCCCGTCACCGGCGCCGACCTCTCCCCGGAACGCGTCGCCGACGTCAACGCCGGCCGCAATCCGATCCCGGGTGAGAACGGACTCGACGAAGCGATCGCCGCGGCAAACGGGGCGGGCCTCCTGACGGCGACGACGGACACGACGGACGCGGTCCGCGAGGCCGACGTCGTGATCGTCATCGTTCCGCTGTTCGCGCTCGACGACGGGAAGCTCGACTTCTCCGCACTCGACGCGGCGACCGACGCGATCGCCGAAGGCGCGCACCCCGGGCTCCTGGTGATCTACGAGACGACGCTCCCCGTCGGCACCACCCGCCGCTACGCCGCACAGTTGGCCGGGCTCGGCGCACTCGCTCTCGGCCGCGACCTGTTCGTCGCGTTCAGTCCGGAGCGCGTCTACTCGGGCCGCATCCTCCAGGACCTCGACGCGTACCCGAAGATCGTCGGGGGCGTCGACGCGGAAGCGACCACGCGCGCCGCCGCGTTCTATCGCCGCGTCTTGCGATCGGCGGACGTCATCGAGGTCGCCTCGGCGGAAGCGGCGGAGCTCGTGAAGTTGGCCGAGACGACCTACCGGGACGTGAACATCGCGTTCGCCAACGAGCTCGCCCGGTACGCCGCCGAGCGCGGGGTCGACGTCGATCAGGTCATCCACCTGGCGAACACGCAGCCGTACAGCCACATCCACGCCCCGGGCGCCGGGGTCGGCGGCCACTGCATCCCGCACTACCCTCATTTCCTCCTCGCCGACGGAGCCGACGCGCCGCTCGTCCGGCTGGCTCGCGAGATCAACGCGAACCAGCCGGCGTGGCTGGTCGACGGGCTCGGCGAGGCACTCGGCGGCCTCGCGGGGAGGAGCGTCCTCGTTCTCGGCGTCTCCTACCGCGAGGACGTGAAGGAGCTCACGACCAGCCCTGCGCTCGACATCATCCGCGCGCTCGCGGCGCGCGGCGCGACGCCGTCCGCGAACGATCCGTATTTCTCGGAGGGCGAGATCCGGGATCTGGACGCGCACCCGGCTTCGCTGGAGGAGATCGGCCGCTTCGACGCGGTCGTGCTCCAGGCGAACCATCGCGCCTACGAGGAGATCGACTGGGAGCGCCTGCTGCGGCCGGGCCAAGTCGTCGTCGACGGACGGAACGTCCTCGACCCCGCCCGCATCGCGGCGACCGGCGCCACGTACCTCGGCGTCGGACGCCAGACGAGGATGGGACGATGAGCGGGACGCTCCGGGTC
>JBASRP010000379.1:0-5754 GCA_049273905.1 Actinomycetota bacterium | reverse complement strand
GCTCGGCGCTGCGGGGGCGTGCGTCGGCGGGTCGGGGATCTGCGGAGTCCCGGCGACGTCGAGCAGACGCTCCAGACGCTCGATGCGGGCGAGCGCGGCTTCCGCGGTCGCGTCCGATTCGGGGACGGTGGCGCGAACCGTCGCGAGCTCGACCGAGAGGCGCGGCGGCGCTTGCTGGCGCATCTCGGCCTGCGCGTCGGCGAAGAGGCGCATCAGGTGCACGAGCTGCGCGGGCGCGACGTGGCCCGCTTGCGACGCCATGCGCCCCTGCGTCTCGTCCGTCACGTCAAGAAGATCCGACGGGTCGTCCACGCGCTGCACGACGAAAAGGGCCCGCAGGTGCTCGATCACCTGCCGCGTGAAGAGGCGGAGGTCGGCGCCTTCCTCGACGAGCGTCGCGACCACGCGCAAGGCCGCGGCCGGGTCGCGCGAGGCGAGCGCGTCGGTGTACTCGAACATCACGTCGGTCGGCGCGCCGCCGAGCAGGCGCTGCGTGGCGTCGGTCGTGATCGAGCCGGACGCGGCGAGCTGGTCGAGGATCGACAGCGCGTCGCGCACGCCGCCCTCGGCGTGTCGCGCGATCAGGCCGAGCGCGCCGGGGTCGGCTTGGATGCCTTCCTCGGCGCAGATCTTGCCGAGGTGGTCGGCGATCGCGGCGGTCGAGACGCGGCGGAACTCGAAACGCTGGCAGCGGCTGACGATCGTCGGGAGGACCTTGTTCGGCTCGGTGGTGGCGAAGACGAAGACGATATGCTCGGGCGGCTCCTCGACCGTCTTCAGGAAGGCGTTCCAGCCGGCGGTCGAGACCATGTGCGCCTCGTCGACGATGTAGACCTTCTTGCGCGCGTTCGCCGGCGCCAGGACCGCGTTCTCGCGCAGGACGCGGACGTCGTCGACACCGCCGTGCGAAGCCGCGTCGATCTCGATGACGTCGAAGGAGAGGCCGTCGTTGATCGCGCGGCACTCGTCGCAGGCGTCGCAGGGGTCGGCCGTCGGGCCCTTCACGCAGTTGAGCGCCTTGGCGAGGATCCGCGCGGTGGAGGTCTTGCCGGTCCCCCGGGGGCCGCTGAAGAGGTAGGCGTGGCCGATCCGGCCCTCGCGTAGCGAGGCGCGGAGCGTGTCGGTGACGTGGTCCTGACCGACCACGTCGGTGAAGGTGCGGGGTCGCCAGCGGCGATAGAGGGCGGTGGAGCTCATGGGTCGGCCTCGGTCTCCGGAGGGGAAGACGAGATGATTCTATCGTCCGGGGACGACCACGGTCTTGGTCGGCCGGGGTCGCGCGTGCGAGAATCCTGGCCTACTCGGCTAATGGGGAGGTCGCCATGCTTGGTCGCAGACGATTGGCCGTCATCGCGGGAGCGCTCGCGGTTCTCGCGCTCGGGGCGTGCGGGAACGACAAGGAGCCGTCTGCCGAGCCGACCGGTGGCGGCACGACGCAGGTCGACGTCACGGTCAAGGAATGGTCGGTCGCGCCGGCACAGGCGTCGGTGGCCGCCGGCGAGATCAAGTTCGAGGTGAAGAACGAGGGTCCGAACCACAAGCACGAGCTCGTCGTGGTCAAGACCGACCTGGCGCCGAACGCTCTGCCGACGAACGCGGACGGCTCGGTGAACGAGTCCGGCGCCGGCGTCACGACGATCGGTGAGATCGAGGAGTTCGCGGTGGGCGAGGACTCAGAGAAGGAGTTCGACCTCACCGCCGGCAAGTACGCGCTCTTCTGCAACGTGGTGGAAGAAACGCCGACGGCAGACATGGGCGGGATCAAGGCGCACTACAAGCTCGGCATGTTCGCGGCGTTCACCGTCACCTAGACCGACCGGAGCCGTACCGTCCGGCGGTTCGGAAGCTAGACTGACAGCCGGCGTGTTGAATCGACGTCAAACGATCCTGTTCGTCGTTCCGGCTCTCGTCGGGGCGTTGTTCGGTGCGTGCAACTACAACAACGTTCGACCGAGAACCGTCCCCAGTCGATCAACCGTCGGCGTTCAGCTACGCGAGTTCCAGGTGGTCGTCGAGAAATCGCCTCTGCCGTCGGGTTCGATCACATTCCGCGTTCGGAACCTAGGCCCGAAGAACAACCACGAGTTCGTGGTAGCGAAGACGGCGCTCGCGCCGAACAAGCTGCCGACTCTTTCAAACGGCTCGGTCAACGAGGACGGCCCAGGAATCACCCTCCTCGGAGAGCTGGCGGCGTTCGGCCCTGGGAAAACGATGAGCAAGACTTTCGACCTCGCAAAAGGCAACTACGTGCTGTTCTGCAACCGGGTGGAGAGCACGTCCGGCAAGCGGCTCGTTCACTACAAGCTTGGGATGCGGATCGGACTCAACATCACTTAACGGGGTGGAGTGTGGCCGTGCACCCGCCGTTGTCCCGTGACCACGGGCGCTTCTCACGCGCTGAGCTCCAGCCCGGCACTCTCGCGGCACACACCAGCGCCCGCTTACCGCTGCTTCCTTCCGGACCTGACGGGGTTCACAGGTTGGCGTTGCGCGAGACCTGGCCTTCGACACTCCCGCTGCGAGGCATTCCCACGATCGCGGTCCGCGGGCGGGGATTCAGCCCCGCTAAAGCGGATTGCGGGTACAGGGCACCGCTGGCTCCCCGCCTAGCACGGCCACAAACGACAGTGTAGCGGGGTCCGTCGACGGCACCGAACCGAGCCCCTTCGCGGGCGGAAATGAGGCGAACGCCCCACGACGAAGACGCCTTCCCGTGTCAGGATCTCCGGTATGGAACTCAACTGGTACGTCGTGGACTCGGGCCCGAAGGATGCCGAGAAAACGGTCCTGCTTCTGCCCGGCGGCGCGCTCGGCGCCCGCTCGTACGCAGAGGTGATGGCCGAGCCGGCCCTCGCAAAGACCCGATTGCTCTCGGTCACGTTGCCCGGCAATGCGGGGGCACCGCCCCTGGAGGACT
This sequence comes from Actinomycetota bacterium, assembly GCA_049273905.1. Classification (GTDB taxonomy): domain Bacteria; phylum Actinomycetota; class AC-67; order AC-67; family AC-67; genus JBASRP01. Next base: position 2,837 of record JBASRP010000379.1, on the reverse strand, counting down.
TCAGCATCGAGGCCACTGCACGAGCGACCGCCGAGTTCGCTTCGCGGTCCGGCGTGGACGTCGTCGTCGGCTTCAGCAACGGGGCGACGGTGGCCTACGAGATGGTCGTCTCGGGCGCGTTCAAGGGTCCGGTCGTGTTGCTCGGCGTGAGCCTGTCCGCGAAGGCCGAGGCTGCCTTCTTCCGCGCGATCGTCCGGCTCGGTTCGGTGCTCGGGACCTGGCCGTTCACTTTCCTCAAGAAGGTTGTGCCTTCAATGATCAAGCGAGCGCCGATCGCCCCCGGTGCCAAAGAGGCTCTCAAGGAAGACTTCGCGCGGAACGACGCGCGCGTCATGCGCCGCGCATTGCCGGAATACCTCCGCTGGTTGCACCGAGACGACGACCCGGCGCGTCGGCTCTGCGAGGCCGGCGTCCCGGCGTGGGTGGTGCACGCCGAGAAGGCCGGCGACGGAAGCTTGACCTCTCACGAGCGCGCCGTCCTCGAGGCTTGCCCCCAGGTTCGCGTCGTTACCCTGCCCGGGAAGGTCTTCTTCATACCGAACGAGGTGCCTGCACGGGTTGCGGAACTGATCGCTGAAGCCACCCAAGGCTGAAGACCTGGAAGGCTCCGCGATCGGCCGTCGCGGAGGAGGTGGGATTTGAACCCACGGGACCCTTGCGAGTCCACGCGCTCTCCAGGCGCGCCGATTCGGCCGCTCTCGCACTCCTCCGGCGGGAGATTCTACGGGTCGCGCCCGCGTGTGCGGTTCGGTCGGAGATCGCTTGGCGGAGAGGGTGGGATTTGAACCCACGAGACCCCTTCCGGGGCCTAGCGCTTTTCGAGAACGCCCGATTCGGCCACTCTCGCACCTCTCCGACGGGGATTATATCGGAGGGGTGTCCGCCCTCTTTTCCTTGAAAAAAGCCTTGAGCAGAGCGGCGGCCTCCTCAGCGCGCACGCCAATGCGGACGTCGAGTCTGTGGTTGAGGCGCGGATCCCGAACGATGTCGTAAAGAGAGCCGACCGCGCCCGCCTTCGGGTCGTCCGCTCCATACACGAGCCCCTTGACGCGTGCGAGAACCAAGGCGCCGGCGCACATCGGACACGGCTCGAGCGTCACATACATGGTCGTGCCAACGAGACGCCAGGACCCGACCTTCTCTGCTGCACGTTTTAGGGCGAGAAGCTCGGCATGCGCAGTGGGATCGCCGGTCTCCTCGCGGGCATTGTGAGCCCGGGCGAGCTCGATCCCCGAAGAGTCGACGATCACGCAACCGATCGGGACGTCGCCGTGGGATAGCGCGGCGCGAGCCTCCTCGAGAGCGACGTTCATGAAGGCATCTTCAAGCGCGTCGGGCTTCACGGGGTCCCCCTCACGGACCAATGAAAACACGAAGAGGGAGGCAAGGCCTCCCTCTTCGCAGATCGACTATCTACTTGGGCTGCAGCGTCACGCTGTCCGGGCTCGTGATGATGACGTTCCCCGGCGCCACGGATCCCGAGTAGGTCTTGAAGAAGTAGTGCACCGTCGGACGGCTCGAGCCTACTGTCGTGCCGATAACCGTGCTCGGGTCGTACTTGATCCCGATGATGAACTGCTCATTGGGCAGGGCCCCGCTGATCGAGAACGTCGTCGTCACAGTTCCGCTGCCGCTCGACGACCAGGTGGTCGAGACAGTCGCCTTCCGGGTCTTCGTACAGTCTGAACGGCTGTACAGGATCGCCTGATCCTTCTGCACATTGAACGAGGGGAACAGGCTGCTGTCGTCGGTGCCCTGCACAACCAGGGTGAAGCTCCCGCCCGCCGCCGGTGCCGAAACCGCCGAGTAGTAGAAGAGAACGCCCGGGGACACGCTGCCAACCTTGTTCTTCGAGACACCGTAGTTGAGGGTCTCGAGGTCGGCCGCGCTTCCATCGCGGAACATCTGGCACGTCGTCGCCGTCGGCGCGATCCTGGCGGTCGCGGCCAGGATCGAGACTGTGGCGTCGTCCGTGTCGGTCGCCGTGTTGTTTTCGTCGTCCCTAGCTTGCGCCGTGACGATGTTGGTGTGCACGGTGCCGGCTGGGCCCGTGACGCTGGCCGTGAAGGAACACGAGTAAGTCTTGGTCGCGTTGGTGGTTCCGATCGTCCCTCCGGTATCACATGTCGACGTCAACCATGAGTGGTTACCGACATCGTCCTTGTCGAGGTTGCCGAACTTATCGTCCGTGAGCGAGGAGAGCGTGACCGGTTCCACGGAGTTGTTGGTCACGACGACCGAGTAGGAAATCGTTCCTCCCGGCTGGACGATCTGACTGGGTGTTGCCGTCTTCTGGACGTCGATCGTCGGCAATACATCCGTGAGCGTCACGGTCGCCGTATCTGAGGCGGACACGTCGGTGTTGTCATCGTCCTTCCCAGAAGCCGTCGCCGTGTCCGTCTGAGAATTGCCGGCCGTCCCAGTGAACGAACCCGTGAACGTGCACGTGAAGCTCTCGCCTGGGGCGAGAGTGACCGGCAGCGGATCGGACACCGCTCCCTTGAGGCACGAGAGACCGGTCAAGGATGGGTATTTGTCGTCGACGAGCGATGAGATCGTCACGGTGTCCACGGTCGACGTGTTTGTGACCACGACCTTGAAGGTGCTCGAGCCACCCGGCTCCGGTCGAGATTCCGAGTCACTGAATGTGGCGTCGCCGTTCGCGTTCACCGTCTTGACGACTGAGATCGACGAGGCGACGTTGGTCAACGTCACCGTCGCGTCATCCGTATCCGACACCGGCGCGGCGTCATCATCGGTCCCCGACGCCGTCACCGTGTCCGTCTGCGTCCCCGGCTGCCCCGTGAACGAGCCCGTGAACGAACAGCTGTAATCGC
>JBASRP010000368.1:0-5989 GCA_049273905.1 Actinomycetota bacterium | reverse complement strand
GCTCGGCGGTCAGGGCGCCGTCGGGATCGCGGTTGAAAGCGCCGCCGCGGCCGAGCATCGTGCCGTCGAGGTCGGTGTACACAACGCGGATCGAGAGCCGTTCGCGCAGCTCCTCCGCATGGGTCTCCAGCAGGGACGACACGCAGATCATCGTACCGGCCCCACCTATTCTCCAGAGCACGTTCCTCCCGTTTTCACTATCCTTTGACGCCATATGGGCTCGGTCCTCGGTCTTCGTTGCCGCGAGTGCTCGCGGGAGTACCCGGCGGAGGCGCTGCACGTCTGCGAGTTCTGCTTCGCGCCGCTCGAGGTCGTCTACGACTACGAGGCCATCGCGGCCGAGATCTCGCCCGCTTCGATCGCCGCGGGCCCGCGCTCGATGTGGCGCTACGCGCCCCTGCTGCCCGGAGGCGAGGACCGCGTGGACCTCGGCGCCGGCATGACGCCACTCGTCCGCGCGCCGCGGCTGGGTGCCGAGCTCGGGCTCAAAGACCTCTGGCTGAAGAACGACACCGCGAACCCGACGCACTCGTTCAAGGACCGTGTGGTATCGGTCGCGCTGACGGTCGCGAAAGGTTTCGGCTACACGACCGTCGCCTGCGCGTCGACGGGGAACCTCGCCAACGCCGTCGCGGCGCACGCCGCCGCCGCCGGGCTCGAGGCGTACGTGTTCATCCCCGCGGACCTCGAATCCGGCAAGGTCGTCGCGACCGCGATCTACGCGCCGAACCTCATCGCGGTGAAGGGCACCTACGACGACGTGAACCGGCTCTGTTCCGAGATCGCCGGGGAGTTCGAGTGGGCCTTCGTCAACGTCAACATCCGGCCGTACTACGCCGAGGGATCGAAGTCGCTGGCGTTCGAGATCGCCGAGCAGCTCGGCTGGCAAGCGCCGGACCACGTCGTCGTCCCGATGGCGAGCGGGTCGCTCCTGACCAAGATCAAGCGCGGGCTTGACGAGCTCGTGCGCGTGGGTCTGCTCGACGGCCACACGACGCGGATCTCCGGCGCCCAGGCGACGGGATGCTCACCGATCACCACGGCGTTCAAGTCGGGGACCGACCACGTCCGTCCGGTGAAGCCGAAAACGATCGCGAAGTCGCTCGCGATCGGTAACCCCGCGGACGGCTTCTACGCGGTGAAGGCGTCGCGCGACACCGGCGGCGCGATGGAAGACGTGAGCGACGAAGAGGTCGTCGACGGCATCCGTCTGCTCGCGCGCACCGAAGGCATCTTCGCCGAGACCGCAGGCGGCGTCGTCATCGCGACGCTCAAGCGCCTGTGCGAACAAGGCGCCGTGCGGCCCGACGAGCGAACCGTTGCGCTGATCACCGGCGACGGACTCAAGACCATCGAAGCCGTCGTCGAGCGCGCGACCCCGACGATGGTGATCCCGCCGCGGCTCGAAGAGTTCCAGACGCAGCTCGACCTTCTGAGCGCGGGAGCCGACGCGTGAGCGCGGCCGTCAAGATCCCGACGCCGCTCCGCAAGGTGACGAACGGCGAGGCGAACGTGACCGCCGTCGGCGCGAACGTCCGTGAGCTGATCGACGATCTCGAACGTCAGTTCCCCGGGATGCGCGAGCGTCTTTGCGACGACGACGGAGCGCTGCGGCGCTTCGTGAACGTCTTCGTCGGCGACGAGGACATCCGTTTCATGGACGGCCTCGACACCGCTCTCGAGGACGGCGTCCAGGTGTCGATCGTTCCCGCGGTCGCGGGCGGCGGCTGCTAGCTCTAGCCCGGTCACAGGATCCACCGAGGTCGGAACGGCCCCCCTCCCGTCGGTCCATCCGACGGGGTACCCTGTTCGGGAGCCGATGTTCAAGTTCTCGCTGCGCACCGAATACGGCCTCCGGGCCCTCATGGAGCTGGCGTCCCGCTGGGGCGACGGCCCCGTGCCCGCGCGAGAGATCGCCGAGAACCAGAACATCCCGCTGCGCTTCCTCGAGCATCAGCTCTCGGCGCTCCACAAAGCCGGTGTCGTGTCGTCGCACCGCGGCGCGGGCGGCGGCAGCGAGCTCGCGCGCGATCCCGCGGACGTACGGCTCGCGGAGGTCATCGAGGTCCTCGAAGGTCCGATCGCGGCGATGTTCTGCCTGGAGCCGCACGACGAGGATGTTTGTCCTCAGAGCCATCACTGTGGACTACAGGAGCTCTGGAGTCGCGTCGAGAACGCGGTGCGCGACGTCTTCGAGCAGACCACGCTCGCCGACATCATCACACGCCATCGCGCGTTGCAGCCCTTGCTGTGGCCGCAGATGGTGAACGCGCGCGCCGATCGATAGCGCGTCATCGTCACGTCGTAACGTCACGCGATCGCGCTGAGCGCGTCGTTCATCGCTGATCAGCCGAAGAGCGCGCACGAAAAAAATCTCCCGTCTCCCTTGAACAGGGCGACAACCATGGTTATAGTCGCCAAGGTTCGCGCTCTAGACAGAGGAGCGCATCTCTCCCGAACGGAGGGGGTGGGAAAGGGATGCCGGCTAAGAAGCGGAAGAAGGCTGCGAAGAAGGCGGCTCCGAAGCGCAAGGCCACCAAGAAGAAGGCAGCCAAGAAGCGCAAGCGCTAATAGCGCTCGAGATTCGCGAATGAGAGGGCCTCTCATAGAGGCCCTCTTCGCGTTCTTGGGCGCCACGAAAATCCGCGACGACGACGGACGCGCACGCGTAGCATCTGAAGACATGGTCGCGCCCGATCGGCTCCTCACGTTCGCGCTCACCGCGTTCATCATCATCGTCATCCCTGGCCCGAGCGTGTTGTTCGTCATCAGCCGCGGCGTGGCGTTGGGACGGCGCGCGGCGATCGCGACGGTGATGGGAAACACCACGGGCGTCCTCGTGCAAGTGATCGCCGTCGCGTTCGGCGTCGGCGCCATCGTGCAACGATCCGCTCTCGTCTTCGACGTGATGAAGATCGCCGGCGCCGCGTATCTGATATTCCTCGGCGTGCGGATGGTGCGGGAAAGGAAAGCGTTGAGCGGATTGCTCGATGTCGCCGTCGTTCCGAAGTCCGCGCGCCGTATCTATGCGGACGGCTTCGTCGTCGGCGTGACGAACCCCAAGGCCGCCGTGTTCTTCGCCGCCGTCCTGCCGCAGTTCGCCGACCCCGCCCGCGGCGGGGTCCCCCTCCAGATCCTGGTGCTCGGACTGGTGTTCGCCGCGATCGCCGTCGTCTCGGACTCGGCCTGGGGCGTGGCCGCAGGGAGCCTGCGGGCCTGGCTGGCACGCTCTCCTCACAGGCTGGAGAGGCTCGGCGGGGCCGGGGGACTGGCCATCGTCGGCCTCGGGCTCAACCTAGCCTTCTCCGGTCGGAAGGACTGACCGCCCCCGGACTTGCGGGAGACCTCCGTCGGGCCCTATAAAAGGGGTTAGCACTCTCGATGGGAGAGTGCTAGGACTCTCCGGGTGAGAGTGCTAAGGAGGGGTGTGGATGGCTGCCAAGATGATCGCCTTCGATGAGGAGGCGCGTCGGGCGCTCGAGCGAGGGATGAACATCCTCGCCGACGCCGTGAAGATCACGCTGGGTCCCAAGGGCCGCAACGTCGTGATCGAGAAGAAGTGGGGTGCGCCGACGATCACGAACGACGGCGTCTCCATCGCGAAAGAGATCGAGCTCGAGGACCCGTTCGAGAAGATCGGTGCCGAGCTCGTCAAGGAAGTCGCCAAGAAGACCAACGACGTCGCCGGTGACGGCACCACGACGGCGACGGTCCTCGCGCAGGCGATGGTCCACGAGGGTCTTCGCAACGTCGCCGCCGGCGCCAACCCGATGGGCCTGAAGAAGGGCATCGAGAAGGCGGTCGAGCGGGCGGTCGAAGCGATCAAGGACCAAGCGAAGGAGATCGAAGACAAGGACGAGATCGCGCACGTCGCGTCGATCTCGGCCAACAACGACCCCGAGATCGGCTCGATGATCGCCGAGGCGATGGACAAGGTCGGCAAGGACGGCGTCATCACCGTCGAGGAATCGCAGACCTTCGGCATGGAGCTCGAGCTCGTCGAGGGCATGCGCTTCGACAAGGGATACATCAGCGCCTACTTCGTGACCGACCCCGAGCGTATGGAAGCGGTCCTCGAGGACCCGCTCATCCTCGTGGTCAACTCGAAGATCAGCGCCGTGAAGGATCTTCTCCCGGTGCTCGAGAAGGTCATGCAGTCCGGCAAGCCGCTCGTCCTCATCGCCGAGGACCTCGAGGGCGAGGCGCTCGCCACCCTCGTCGTCAACAAGATCCGCGGCACGTTCCGTTCCGTCGCCGTCAAGGCGCCGGGCTTCGGTGACCGCCGCAAGGCGATGCTTCAGGACATCGCGATCCTGACGGGCGGCCAGGTCATCTCGGAAGAGGTCGGCTTGAAGCTCGAGAACGCAACGCTCGACATGCTCGGCAAGGCCCGCAAGGTCGTCATCACGAAGGACGAGGCGACGATCGTCGAGGGCGGCGGTGACGCGGAGCAGATCAAAGGCCGCGTGAACCAGATCAAAGCTGAGATCGAGAAGACCGACTCCGACTACGACCGTGAGAAGTTGCAAGAGCGGCTGGCGAAGCTGGCCGGCGGCGTCGCGGTCATCAAGGTCGGGGCGGCGACCGAGGTCGAGCTGAAAGAGAAGAAGCACCGCGTCGAGGACGCCGTCTCGGCGACCAAGGCCGCGGTGGAAGAGGGCATCGTGCCGGGCGGCGGCGTCACGCTGCTGAACGCGCAGGCGGCCCTCGACAAGCTGGACCTCGAAGGCGACGAGAAGACCGGTTCGCTGATCGTCCGTCGCGCGCTCGAGGAGCCGCTCAAGCAGATCGCGCTCAACGCCGGTCTCGAGGGCGGGGTCATCGTGGACAAGGTCCGCCAGCTCGATCCGGGGTTCGGCCTCAACGCCGACAACGGCGAGTACGGCGACCTGATGAAGGCGGGCGTCATCGACCCGGCGAAGGTGACGCGCTCGGCGCTGCAGAACGCGGCCTCGATCGCGGCCCTCTTCCTCACGACCGAGGCGGTCGTGGCGGAGAAGCCGGAGAAGACGCCGGCGATGCCCGGCGGCATGCCGGGTGGCGGCATGGGGCACGACGAGTTCTAAGAACACGTCGGTAAGGCGTGAAGGGCGGGCCTCGGCCCGCCCTTCGGTTTTCCGCGTGTGAGCTTTCTAACTGCCTGAAAAGGACGAAGCTCCTACCATCCCCTCAGAGCGAGGGGGGTTGGTGGCCATGAGGACCAAGCGCAAGAAGTCCGACGTCCTGGCCGACGTCGTTCTGTTCTCCGGTTGCAACAGCAAGGAGCTGGCTCAGGTCGCCGCCCTGGCGACCGAGGTCGAGATCGCCGAGGGCAAGGTGCTCGCGCACCAAGGATCCCCGGGCCGCGAGTTCTACGTGATCCTCGACGGGAAGGCGTCCGTGTCGATCGACGGCTCCGAGGTCGCGACGTTGGGCCCCGGCGACTTCTTCGGAGAGATGGCGCTGCTCGACCAGGGACCGCGCGTCGCGACCGTCAAGGCGACGTCGCCGATGGAGGTCGCGGTGCTCGACCCGCGCGAATTCTCCACGTTGATCGAGGAGCACCCGGGTGTGGCGCGGAAGGTTCTGAAGGTCATGGCGCAGCGTCTACGCAAAGCGGAGATGGCCCCAACACATTGATTGACGGGGCGTACTAGTCGGGGGTTCGTGGGGGATGCGAAGGGGCGCGTGGCGGCGCCCCTTCTGCTTTCCGGGCGTTCTTAGGTGACCAGGAAGGTCCCGAACATCTGCGTCGGGTGCGCGTCGCACCGGAAGAAATAGGTGCCGGGGGCCGGCGCGGGGAACTCGTAGCTCTTCTTCTCTGGGCCGGTGGTGAATTCGCCCGAGAAGAACTTCGTCGTCGCGGACTGGTCTTTGTACAGCGCGAAGTTGTGCAGCTGGCCCGCGTCCTGGTTGTCGAAATCGATGACGACGCTGCTGCCGCCGGGCGCGCTGAGCCGGTTCTTGTCGAACGCGGTGTTCTTCGCGACGAGAGCGAGCGGCGTGGCCC
>JBASRP010000351.1:0-3324 GCA_049273905.1 Actinomycetota bacterium | reverse complement strand
GCTCGGCGGAGGAGAACCCGCGCCTGTGCCGCGCGCACTCGGCGATGCGGCCGAGGGCGATCAGGTCACGTACCTCCTCGTCGGATCGCGCTCGGGTGACGCCTCGGAGCAAGCGGACTGGTTGACGCTCATGGCGATCGATCGCCGGGGACGCCAGCCGCTCACGCTCTTCATCCCGGCCGCGACGCTCACCGAGATCCCCGGCTACGGCTACGACTCCCTCGGAAAGGCGATGTCGCTCGGGCGCGTGCCGCTACAAGAGATCACCGTCGAGAACCTGCTCGGTATCCAGGTCGATCACACACTGATGGTTCCGGAGTCGCTCGTCTCGAAGCTCGTCGATCGCGCCGGCGGCGTCGAGGTGAACGTCGAAAAGAGTCTGCTCGCTCCGCAGGGGTCGGACCGGCTCGTTCCCGTGTTCCAGGCCGGCCGTCAGCGTTTCGACGGACAGAAAGCGGTGAAGTTCCTCGGATACGTAGGACCCGACGAGGACGAGCTGGCCCGCTTCGGCCGCGCGCAACAGCTGTGGGAAGCGCTGTTCACGCGCTTCCCGGGGAAGGACGCCGCCGATCTCGGGCGGATCGTCACAGGGTTCGGTTCCGCTCTGGTCACCGACGCCCCGCCGGGCGACGTCGGTGTGTTCTTCTCCGCGTTCGCGGGAGCCGGCGCGGACGCGCGGACCTATCGCACGCTGCCCGTCGATCCGATCGGATCGGGCGGCGACGAGGATGCGTTCCGCGTCCGCGACGCCGATCTCGAGGTCCTCGTGAGCGGGATGCTCGCCGCGTCGCGGCCGGCCGACGCACCGGGCCGCGGGTCGCGCGTCCAGGTCCTGAACGGCAACGGCGAACCCGAGATCGGCGCGCAGGTCGCGAGCGTTCTCGTGCCGGACGGGTTCCGGATCACGCTCACCGGCAACGCCCAGCGGTTCGACTACCCCAAAACGCGGATCGTCTTCTATCGCGACGCCGACCTCGGCATCGCGCAACGGATCCGGCAGCGCCTCGGCGTAGGGGAGATCATCAAAGGCCGCACGCAGCAATCGATTGTGGACATAACGATCGTCGTTGGGCGAGACTTCCTCCTCCGAAAGCAGTAACGGAGGTCCGGCTGGCGACACGAGCAAAAAACGCTTCGCGAGATGCGGCGATCGCGGCCGCGCGAGCGGCGGGTGAGAAGAAGGCGTCGGACGTCGTCGTCCTCGAGGTCCGCGACCTGATCGTGATCACCGACTACTTCGTGATCGCGTCGGGCGCGACCGACCGGCAGGTGCGGACGATCGCCGACGAGGTCGAGAAGGTTCTCGCCGAGCGCGACCTCAAGCCGGTGCGCCGCGAAGGGGAGCGCGAGGGCCGCTGGGTGCTCCTCGACTTCGTCGACGTCGTCGTCCACGTCTTCGTCGACGAGGACCGCCGATACTACGAGCTCGAGCGTCTGTGGAAGGACGCGCCGCGCGTGCGCTGGGAAACGCCCCGCCGCGAGACGGGCTCCGCGGCCGGCCGGTAACGGAACCACCCCAAGGCGGATAAGTCGCCGCATGTCGGCGCGAGCCCCTCAAGCCGCGCGGGTCGCGCGACGACACTGATATCCGGGGGCGGGCATGGGATGCCCGTCCTTTCGTGCACATGGCGAGCACATCGGACGACCGCTGGCAGGGACGGCCGTATCTCGCGGCCGGCCTTCGCCTGTTCGTGCTCGTCGCCCCGATCGCCGCGGCCGTGGGAGCCGCGATCCTGGTCGCTCATCAGCTGCACCACGCCGACGGGGTCGTCGCCCTGATGATCCGCTGGGTCATCGTTCTGGCGTCGTTCGGCCTCGTCCTCGCGGTCACCGACCGGCTCGTCCGGCGCCTGCTGCCCCTCGCCGTCTTGTTGCGGCTGTCGCTCGCGTTCCCCGACGTCGCGCCGTCCCGGATCGGCGTCGCGCGCGCGGCGGCGAACCTGCGCGAGCTGGAGGAGCGCATCCGCATCGCCCGCACCACGCTTTTCGAGGACGAGCCGGCGCGCGCCGCCGAGATGACCCTGTCGCTGGTCGCCGCAGTCGAGGCGCACGACAGCGCGACGCGCGGTCACTCCGAACGCGTGCGCGCCTACACCGACCTCATCGGGGACGAGCTCCAGCTCTACCCGGCCGACAAGGACCGGCTGCGGTGGGCCGCGCTGATCCACGACGTCGGCAAGCTCGAGGTTCCCACGTCCGTCTTGAACAAGCCGGGTCCGCTCGACCCGCGCGAGCTCGAGGTCGTCCGCCGCCACCCGCAGGACGGCGCGCGGCTGACGACGCCGCTCCACGACTGGCTGGGGGAGTGGGCGAAGGCGATCTCGGAGCATCACGAGCGCTGGGACGGCCGCGGGTACCCGCTGGGGCTCTCCGGCTCGAGCATCTCGCTCGGCGCGCGCATCGTGGCAGTGGCGGATGTCTACGAGACGATGACGGCCGCGCGGCCGTACCACCGGCCGAAGACGGCGGCGCAAGCCCGGCACGAGCTCATCCGCTGCGCCGACTCGCAGTTCGATCCGGCGGTCGTGAACGCCTTCTTAGCCGTTCCGGCGCGCAAGCTGCGCCGGGTCAACGGCGCCTCGGGATGGATCGCCCAGACGCCGGCCCTCCGCGGGCTCGAGCGTGTGGCGAGCGTCACGCGACGCATCGCCTCGTTCGGCGCCATCGCCGGCAGCATGCTGGCCAGTATCCTGCACCGCTGAGAAAGAACGCGGACCGGTCTGGCGACCGGCCCGCGTTGAGGAACCCTTCCTTAGAAGCTCGTGAACAGCAGGTGAGCGTTGGTCGATCGCGCGCTCGTCACCTTGTTCTTGGTCGTGAGGTCGAAGAGCGCCTGAGATACCGTCGCCGGCGACGCCCCTGGGTTCGACTGCAGGTAGAGCGCCGCCACGCCGGCCGTGTCCGGCGAGGCCATCGATGTTCCGCTGGCCGACTTCGTCGCCGTATCGCTCGTGTTCCACGCCGATGTGATCCCGGAGCCCGGCGCGAACCAGTCGACGCAGTTCCCGAAGTTCGAATACGAGGCCTTGGCGTCGCTCGTCGTCGTCGCGCCGACCGTCATCGCTTCCGCGACGCGGGACGGCGAATAGTTGCACGCGTTCGCGGCGAAGCCGAGGAAGTTCCCGTTGCCGGCCGCCACCGCGTACGAGACGCCGTCGGCGATCGAGTTGCGCACGGCGTTGTCGAGCGCGTTGCTGGCGCCCCCGCCGAGGCTCATGTTCGCGACGGCGGGCTGGCCGGCTTGGTGGTTCGCGGTGACCCACTCGACGCCGGCGATGACGCCGGAGGTCGGACCCGAGCCGTCGCAGCCGAGCACCCGCACCG
>JBASRP010000342.1:0-6861 GCA_049273905.1 Actinomycetota bacterium | reverse complement strand
GCTCGGGCACCAGCTCGACCGACTGCGTGCCGGCACGCAGACCGCCGGACCGGTTGGCCACGCCGAACAGAGGGGCGTTCGTGTTCGCGCCGAGGAGATCCCCGCGCCGGGTCGCAACGCAGTGGACGACGGGGATGTCGCGGTCGCGCGCCGCGCTCAGCAAGCGCGCCAAGGACGGAATCATCGGACGCGCCGATTCGACCAGCGCCGGCCAGAGGGCATGATCGCCGATCGCGCCACGCTGGCATTCGTTCGTGACCACCGCGACGGTCATGGCCTCAACCTTATCGAGCGCCGCGCGGTAGGCTTCGCGCCGTGACGACCGGCCTCCAGATCGAATGGTTCGGCTGCGCGACCTTCCGCGTCCTGGTGCGCGGTGTGACGCTCTGGTTCGACACCTTCGTCGATCGCGTCGCAGCTGCGGCGCCGGTCGGCATCACCTCCGAGCAGGTCGACGACGCCGACGTCGTCTTCGTGAGCCACGCGCACTTCGATCACGTCCTCGGCGCCGACACGATCGCGAAGAACACGGGTACGAGGCTCGTCGCGAACTTCGAGACGATGCGCGTCCTGCGCGAGCTGGGCGTGCCGAAGGAGCAACTGTGGCCGGTCTCGGGCGGCGAGATGATCGACTGCGCGCCCGACGTCCGCGTGCGCATCCTTCCGTCCGTTCACACGCACCTCTGGGCGAGCGCCACGATGGACTCCGGCGCCTCGTGCAGCGGCGATCTGGACGTGCCCTATCTCGAGCGCCGCGCGCGCAACGAGGCGATCTTCGACATGATGGCCGTCGCGACACCCGAGTTCGCTGAATACTCCAAGCACATCGAGCCGCGATCGTCGCGCGACGACGGCGGTCAGCTGATGTTCCTGCTCGAGACGCCCGACGGCGCCGTCCTTTTCTCCCAGAGCACCGGATGCTGGAGCGGGATCGTCCGCGATCTCCGGCCCGACGTCGCGGTCCTCGCGATCACCGGGCGCCCGAACCTCGACGGCCAGCCGTTCCAGGGCTCGCTCGCCGAATTCGTGACGATGGAGGTCGAAACGATGCGCCCCGATAATCTCATCTTCTGTCACCACGACGCGTGGATGCCGCCGATCCCGGAAGTCAACGTAGAGCCGGCCGAACGATTGCTCGCCGAGCGCGCCTCGAACGCCGAGCTGGTGACCCTCGGGTACTCCGATCCCGTGCCGCTGCTGGCGTAGGATCGACGCGTGGACCCGTTCGCTGAGCTGAAGAACGACCTCGAGGACCGCATCAACGCGTTGCCCGAGCGTGAACGAAAGATGATGCGGCTACGCTTCGGCCTCGCCGACGGGAAGAACTGGGACCTGCGGGAGATCGCGCGTGAGTTCGACACCGACCGCGCCGAAGTCCGGCGCGTCGAGGCTCAGCTCTTCAACGACTGAATAACGGGAGGGACGTGGACGCCGAGTCGGTTCGCGAGAGGCTCGAGGAGATGCGCACCGATCTCCTGCATCGATCGGTGCGGAATCCTTCGAGCTCGAGAAGCTCGTCGGGCCGCGTCACGGCCGGTGCGGACCTCGAAGACGTCGATCGAGCGATCCGGATGCTCGACGCGGGTACGTATGGCCTCTGCGAGCGGTGCGGCGAGCCCATCTCCCCGGACCGGTTGGACGCGTACCCCGCGGCGCGCTTCTGCCTCGAGGATCAGCGACGGAGCGAACGCTAGACGCGGCGCTATGGCCTGAGCGAGAACGGCGGGTAGCGGTCGGTCACCAACAAGAACGCGTAGCCCTCCACTCGCGCGCCCCATCGGAACGTTCCTTCGACGAAGTCGAACAAACCACGCGGATACTTGCCGGTGAACAGGATCGCGAACCAGGAAATGACGACGGACACCCACGCCGCGATGAAGAGGAACACAAGTACGATGAAGTGCGGGATGGCCAGCAACCACTTCACGAGCGGCAGCCATCGATTGAGATCCCGCCGCGCGTCGGGATAGTCGATCTCGATATGGACCGCCTGCTCCTCATCGGTCGAGGGATAGCGATCGTCCATCAGCGATAGGAATACGAATACTCGGTTCTGGAATCGGAAGAGGTTGAGGTTCCAGTCGAACCACCAACGCGGGTATTTCTGGCGGAACAAGATCATCAGCAATGGACCAAAGAAGAGGATTCCGCCGGCTGCCCATGAATATCCGGCGTAGTCCCCACCTTTGTCCCAGCCGCCGCCTCCCCCCGCGCCCGACACAGCGGCGAGCACGATGATGATCGGGATGGCCACGATGATCCGGAAGAACGACGTCAACCGGTTGAGGTTCCGGTCCGGGTAATCGATCGCCAGTCTGACGGGATACTGGGCGACTGCGGCGGGAGCGTCCACATCGACCTCCTTGATCGGGAACGGACATGCCTACGATAGATGCGAATGGACCGGGGCGAAATGCGCGAGCGCGTCACCAGGTTCGCGCGCCGCGCTACATTCCGTGGTGGTGAAGCACCCGAGCGTGAGCGACGACTCTCGAACTGCTCGATTGATCTCGACTGAGTCAGCTGGGTGACGCGTCGTGCCCGGCTTAATCGCGTCGCGCCCAAGCGTAGAGCGCGGCTTCGCGGGCGATGAAGTCGTCGGGCTCGAGCCGGCCGAGGCGTTCGCGCGCAAGCGCGAGGCATCGCTCGCGGACTTAACGGGTCCATCGACCCGAAGCGGGTGCGCGACATCCCAAGCTGCGTGCGCCGCTCGAGGAATCCATCGAGATCGGTCGGGTCGTCGAATCGTCGCGTCGTGGTTCGCACGTCGCGGAATCCGTTCGCTTCGAGGAGCGCCGTGATGCCGAAATCTAAAGCGGAAAACAGGGTCAGATCGCCATGAAGGAGTATTCACTACCGTTCGGGGGTCTTGACGCGTTGTTTCTGGGCTAGCATCCTCGTGAAGAAGCTCCACGTGATGTCGCCGTCACGGCGCCCGGTGCAGGGCTACGCATCGACGTAGATCTCAACGTAGCCGAGCACAGGAGGCGCGAACGTGTCGATCTCGCAACACCTCGCGCATCACACCTCACCCACCGGCGGGCGTTCTCCGATGCACGCAAACACGGGAATGACGCGGCTTGCTGCTGTGGCACGGATGATCTTCCCGCGAGGCCACCAACTCTCGGCGGAGGCCTGGCGCCTTCGCCACCGAGCTCTGACGATCCTTCTCTGGGCCCACATCCCCGCGCTCGGGCTGTTCGGATCGATCGGCCATCGCTCGGTCGTCCACGTCGCGATCGAGCTTGTGCCGATCGCCGCACTTGCGGAGGGCGCATCATGGGCGCGGTGGGACCGTCGGTGGCGTTCGATCTCGTGCGCTCTTGGATTGATGAGCTGTTCGGCGTTGCTCGTTCATCTCTCCGGCGGTGTCATCGAGATGCATTTCCATTTCTTCGTGGTGATCGGGCTGTTGACCCTGTACCAGGATTGGGCCGTGTTCGGCGTCGCGATCGTCTACGTCGCGATCCACCACGGTATCGTCGGAGTGTTCGACCCTCGCTCCGTGTACAACCATCCAGACGCGTGGGTGCATCCTTTGAAGTGGGCCGGCATTCACGCGGCGTTCGTGCTCGGGGCGAGCGCGGCGGGTATCGCGAATTGGAAACTCACGGAACGAGCCCAAGAGAGGCTGCTGCGGAGTGAAACACAGCTGCGGACGGCCCAGCATGTGGCCCAGCTGGGCAGCTGGGAAGCGGACATCGCGTCGAACACCGTGACGTGGTCGGACGAGCTCTACGGGATGTTCGGGCTGGATCCGCTGCAAAACGATGCGTCACTCGAAGCCTTCCTCGGTTTGATCCATCCCGACGACTGGGATGGCGTCGCGCAGAGGGTCGCGCAAGCCTTGGCCGGCGGAGAGATGTTCAGCTTCGACCATCGCATCCTCCGGCGAGATGGAATCGTCCGTGTCCACCATGTGCGCGGGGAGGTCATCCTCGACGAGGAGGGCGCACCCGCTCGGGTCGTGGGCACCGCTCAGGACATCACCGAGCGGACCGAGATCGAGGCCGCTCTCCGCAGAAGCGAGGAACATACGCGCCGGATCATCGAGACCGCGCATGACGCGTTCGTTGCCATCGATGAAACCGGGACGATCATCGACTGGAACCGTGGCTCCGAAAAACTCTTCGGGTGGCGTTCCGACGAGGCGATGGGACGGACGATGGTGGACACCATCGTCCCCGAGCGCTACCGAGACGCGCACAGCCGTGGGTTCGAACATTTCCTGGCGACCGGCGAGGGGCCGGTGTTGGGGAATCGCGTTGAGCTTTCAGCGCTCCACCGGGACGGGGACGAGTTTCCGGTGGAACTTACGATCTGGGCCGTCCGCGACGGGACCTCCTACACGTTCAACGCGTTCCTGCGAGACATCAGGGAGCGAAACCGCGCTCGGGACGAGATCGAGCGGGCGCGCCAGGAGGCGGAGACCGCCAATCGCGCCAAGAGCGCATTCCTCTCACGTATGAGTCACGAGTTGCGGACTCCGCTCAACGCCATCCTGGGGTTCGGCCAGCTGCTCCAGATGGATGAGCTGTCCAGCGACCAGGGCGAAAACGTGCACCAGATCGTGAAGGCAGGGCGTCATCTGCTGGAGCTGATCAACGAGGTGCTCGATATCTCTCGGATCGAAGAAGGTCAGCTCAGCCTTTCAATCGAAGCGATCGAGCTTCGGGAACTTTTGGCCGAGTGCCTGGATCTCGTGCGACCGATGGCGAACCAGCGGCAGATCCGGCTCGATGCGAGCGACATCCGGGCAGAAGAATTCCTCCTGGCCGACCGTCAACGCTTGAAGCAAGTGCTTCTGAATCTTTTGACGAACGCAATCAAGTACAACAATGAGGGAGGAAGCGTTCGGGTTGTGTCGGAAGCGACCGACTCTTCTACATGTCGCGTCGCGGTGATCGATACGGGGCCGGGGATCGCTGGGGCACTCATGGACCGGCTCTTCGTGCCGTTCGACCGCCTCGGCGCCGAGCAGAGCGCGGTTGAAGGGACGGGGATCGGTCTGGCGCTGTCGAGGCGGCTCGTCGAGGTGATGGGGGGCACGATCGGCGCGGAAAGCGTCCCGGCGAAGGGATCAACTTTCTGGATCGAACTGCAGTCGACGAGCAGCCCCTCCTTCCGGGAGTCGAACACGCCCATGATCGCCGCCGAAAAAGCGGACGACCCACTGAGGGGCCGGCTCGTTCTCTACATCGAGGACAACCCGTCCAACCTGAGATTGGTTGAGCGCGTCCTCGCCAGGCGCCCGCAGATCCAGTTGTTGACCGCAATGCAAGGCGGGATCGGGATCGACTTGGCGCGGGAGCACCACCCGGAACTCATCCTTCTGGATCTGAATCTTCCCGACATGACGGGTGATGAGGTGCTCCGCCGCTTGAAAGAAAATCCCGCCACCGATGGGATCCCCGTCGTCGTCCTGAGCGCCGACGCGACCAAAGGTGCCATCGAGCGACTCCTCGAAGCCGGAGCCCGCGCCTACATAACGAAACCCATCGACCTCAAAGAGGTTCTCGATGTCATCGACCAGACGCTGCATGCGACGGTGGGTTGAAAGATGAGAGATCCGACCCTCCTCCGGGCCCGAGTCCTCATCGTTGATGACGAGCCGGCCAACGTTACCTTGCTCCACAAGATCCTGACCCGCGCGGGGATGGACAACCTCAAAGAAGTCACCGACCCGCGACAGGTGTTGCCCCTCTTCCAGTCGTTCGAGCCCGATCTGATCCTTCTCGACCTCAACATGCCGCACATCGACGGCTTCGCCGTGATGAGGCAGCTCTCCACCCGACCCTACGTTCCCATCCTCGTTCTCACCGCCGATATCACATCGGAGGCGAAGCAGAGGGCGTTGGCCGCCGGCGCGAAGGACTTCTTGGTCAAGCCCTTCGATCCGGTCGAAGTATTGCTTCGGATCGAGAACCTTCTCGAATCTCGGTTCCTGCATGTACGACTGCAGAACCAGAACGTCGAACTCGAGGAACGGGTCCGGGCGCGCACGCACGAGCTCGAAGTGGCGAGACTGGAGATCCTCGATCGGCTGGCCATCGCGGCCGAGTACCGCGACGACGAGACCCGCGACCATACGCGTCGCGTCGGTCAGAACGCGATGCTCGTCGCACGCGAGCTTGGTCTTTCCGATGACACCGCCGAGATGCTCGGACGCGCGGCGCCTCTCCATGATCTCGGGAAGATCGGGATCCCCGACGCCATCCGTCTCAAGCCGGGGAAGCTCTCGATCCCGGAGTACGAGGTGATGAAGACGCATACGACCATCGGGGCGAGCATCCTGGCCGGTGTCCGCTCTCCCCTGCTGCAACTTGCGGAAGAGATCGCGCTGACACACCACGAACGGTGGGACGGAGCCGGCTATGCGCGGCTGGAAGGAAAGGCCATCCCCTTGGCGGGGCGCATCGTTGCCGTCGTCGACGCATTCGATGCGCTGACGCACGACCGTGCGTACAAGCCGGCGTGGCCGATCGATGAGGCCCTCGACGAGATCAGACGCTCAAGCGGAACCCAATTCGATCCTGAGGTTGTCATGGCGTTCCTGTCGGCCATTGAAGCTCAGTATCTGGTCTCCGATAGCCGTTGAGAGAGGCGACGCTTCAGGAGCTCACCTGTCGACGCCCCACCGACACTGGTTCCCGAAGGGGCCAGGCCGAGCCCTGCGCTGAGCTGGAGCTTTTCAATCGGACGCCGCCAAACTCGAGTGTTTCGGAGCCTGATGGGTGCGGGCGAGAGGACTTGAACCTCCACGTCCTTGCGGACACATGGCCCTCAACCATGCCTGTCTGCCAATTCCAGCACGCCCGCGTGCTGCGGAGGCACAGGATACCAAGGCCGCGCGCGCAGCTT
>JBASRP010000339.1:0-8909 GCA_049273905.1 Actinomycetota bacterium | reverse complement strand
CATCCGGGCCGCGAGGTCGTCGCCCACGGCGATCTTCTCGCCGGCGCGCGCGACGGCGACCACCTGATCGATCGACAACGGCGCGCCGTCGACGACGACGCTCACGCGCGGATCGCCACCCCGGCGGCGAACGAGAGCAGGACGGCGCACGCGGTGCGCACCGTCGCCTCCGCGACATCGAGCGTGGGATCGAACTCTGTGATGTCGAGACCCGTCACGAGCGGCGAATGTCCGAGCCGGAAGGCGGCGCGGATCAGATCGGCCGGCTGCAGACCGCCCGGCATGGCGGCCGGAGCGCCAGGCGCGAGAGCCCGCTCCAGACAGTCGAGGTCGACGTCGACCCAGATGCTCTGCGCGCCGGTGGCCCCGAGCTTGTTCAGTGCGTCCTCGACGACGGCGTCGGCGCCGAGGGCGCGCACCGTCCCGGCGGGCACGATGTTGATCCCGGCGTCGGCCGCGTACCGCGCGTAGGGCTCTGCGTTGGCGAACCCGTGGATCCCGATCTGCGCGATCCGGGAACCGGCCAACCCGCCCTCGATCAGCTGGCGTACGGGCGAGCCGTTCGTCGGGCCGGTCTCGGATGGGTCGCGCACGTCATGGTGCGCGTCGAACGTGATCAGCGCTTCGGCGCTCGACCCACGGTGGCAGCCGACGGTGATCGAGTTGTCGCCGCCGAGCACGGCGATCGGCGCTTCCGTCTGCGCACGCACCGACCGGAGCACCTCCTCGACGTGGAGCTGGAACTCCTCGACCGGGACGGCGATCGAGCGGGGAAGGTCGCCGACGTCCAAAGCGTTGAGACGGTCGAGGGACGTGTCGAAGTCGCTGGAGAAGGTCGTGAACCGCTCGAGCGCCCGGCGGATCGCCGCCGGCGCCTCGTCGGTGCGCGCGTGGGAGATCGAGCCGCCCGCGTACGGCGCACCTATCACGAGCAGACCGGGGTTTTCCTCCGTTCCGCCGGCCAGCCAATCGGCGGCGCGACGCACGTTGGGGTCGATGAACGTGGCCGGCGACGGCGTGTCGGCCGGCAGGACGCGCGGAACCTTGCCCAGGTCCACACCACCATTCTACGAAGTGGTTCGCAGGGGCCCGCTGCCGCCCGTATCATTTGAAGCGAAAGGTCCTGAGACGCACGGAGGCCCGGGGGCACCGTGACGCAGACAGTCCTCCCACTTCCCATCCTCGACCGTCGCCCCGCACCCGAGCGGAGCGAACGAGGCACGCAGTGCACCGACCTCCCTCAGGCGTTCGATCCTGCCCTGGTCGAGCGCGCGGCGGCGGCCCGGCAGGCCCTCGACGACGAGCTCGTGATCCTCGGTCACCACTACCAGAAGCCCGAGGTGATCCAGTTCGCCGACGCGCGCGGCGACTCGTACAAGCTCGCGCAGTTCGCGGCGCAGGCCGGCGCGCCTTATGTGATCTTCCTCGGGGTGCACTTCATGGCCGAGTCGGCGGACATCCTGACCGCCCCGCACGTGCAGGTGATCCTCCCCGACCTTGCGGCGGGATGCTCGATGGCCGATATGGCCGACATCGCGCAGGCCGAGGAGTGCTGGACGCTTCTGCAGGAGATCGTGCCCCGCGAGGTCGTGCCGCTGACGTACATGAACTCCTCCGCAGACATCAAGGCCTTGACCGGACGCGAGGGCGGCGCGATCTGCACGTCGTCCAACGCGGCAGCCGCGATGCGGTGGGGTTTCGAACGCGCACCGAAGGTCCTCTTCTTGCCGGACCAGCACCTCGGCCGCAACACCGCGGTGGGGATGGGATTGTCGCTCGACGACTGCGCCGTGTGGGATCCGCACCGCGAACTCGGCGGGCTGACCGAAGACCAGATCCGCTCGGCGAAGGCCTTGCTCTGGAAGGGTCACTGCTCGGTGCATCAGCGGTTCTTGCCCGAGCACGTCGCGAGCGTCCGCGAGCGCGTGCCCGGCGTCCGCGTGATCGTGCACCCGGAGTGCCGCTACGACGTCGTCCAGCTCGCCGATGAGGTCGGCTCGACCGAAGGCATCATCCGCGCGATCGAGAACTCGCCTCCCGGCTCGAAGTGGGCGGTCGGCACCGAGCTGAACCTCGTGACGCGCCTCGGGCGCGAGAACCCCGACAAGACCGTGGTGTTCCTCGACCGCACCGTCTGCTTCTGCGCGACGATGAACCGGATCGACCTGCCGCACCTCGTCTGGGCGATGGAGAATCTGCTCGAGGGGCGAGTGGTGAATCGGGTTTCGGTCGATCCCGAGGCCGCGAATTGGGCGCGCGTCGCGCTCGAGCGGATGCTGGAGATCAACTAGGAGGCGGTCCCGCCCCCAAAAGCAGGAGGGGGCAGGCCAGGGTCCTACCCCCTCCTCGCGAACCGTCTCGAGGGCTGGCTCGGAACCATCCGCTGGGGACGGATGAACCCTCTCGGTTCGTGCCTATCTAAGAAGCTTCCGAGCGCGTCCCCCTTGGTTCCAGGGCGACCCGGGGAAGGCCCAGGTGCTCCACAGGTAGATACGGCTCTGGAGAAGGGGTCTTACGAGAGGATCCGGCTGGGACCGCGCCGTTAGCCTGGCGGGGGCAGCAGGTCGCAGATGTTGTAGTAGCAGGGTACGCAGACCTTGTTCCCGAGGTTCCCGAGAACCTTGACGTCCAAGCACTGTCGATCGGCCTTCGCCGGCGTAACGGCGAACAGCAAACCGACGACCGCCGCCATGATGAGGAGGATCGTCGCGCGCCTCATCTCAGCTCCCGCTGCATCCTGGTGCTGCTGCACACAGCCTGTCGAGGATCGGAGCCAGAACAACCGCGCCGGGGCCTTCATAAGAGCTCGCGGAGTCGGGGTAGGAGTTGAGTTGAAGAAGGGGCTTCTCAGGGTTCCCCGGCACAGACGCGTGGGCATCGTAGTTGCGGTGACTGAACGAACCGCCGGCAGTGCTGCCTCCGAGGGTGTACGCGTTGCCTGATCCATTACCCCTGCCACCGACCGCCGCACCGTTCGTGCCGCCCGACGATCCGGAGCCGGTCTTAACCGCGGCGTCGTGTGAGGACTGAGTCACACCGACGACCGGCGCCCGATCCGGCCGGAAGGGTGCGCTGCCGCTCGCGGCGCCACCGAGGCCCATCGACGCGACGACCACGGCCGCTGCCGCCATGCCGGCACCGGCTTGCACCATGACCGAGCGAGCGGTCTCCGTGACACCCTCGCCGAGGCCCGCGCGACGCATTACACGATCGAAACGAACCCGGAACGCGAACGCGACGCCCCACATGCCGTCCCGCACCGGAGCGAGGTGCTCGCGCAGTCTCCGGCGCGCGCGGTGCAGCAGCGCGTCGGCGGCGTTCCGTCCGATGCCGAGCTGCTTGCCTACCTCTTCCGGCGTCATGCCCGACAGCGAGTACTTGATCGCGCTCTGGTGCCTCGTCGGGAGTTCGCGGATCGCGGAGTGAACGGCGCGACGGCGCTGGCGGCGCGCGACTTCCTCCGTCGGATCCTGCTCCGGGTCGTGGATCTCGTGCGCCGAGTCGAGCGGAACGAGGTGCGGCGTCGTCCGTCGGTAACGATCGATCAGCAGGTTGCGCGCGATGCGGTTGAGCAAAGGATCAAGTCCGCCGCTCGCGACACCCCACCGGCGGATGTGGACGAACGCTCGGATGGCGGCGTCTTGCGCGAGATCGGCGGCTTCTTCGGGCGTGCATCCTCGCGCTCGGAACATACGCCGCAGACGATCGAACGTCTGCGTGTACGCGTCATCGAGCTCGTCGGGTAGATCTGGTTCGAGATACCGAGCCTCGACGGACAGGGCCGCCTCACCCCCAAACCGACCGGGCGCCAAAACCCCCCAACTTCACCCCCCGCGGGACAAACCCACTGGGGGTAGCGGGAAGGTTACATGGATTCGCCGGAATCCGTAAAGATGACCTGACCATCCAAATCGGGGCGGATAGGTAAACATCTGGGCTCGCTCGCCCCTTGAGGTGGGTGTTCGGCCGGTTCGACCGGTTCCCCTGACCCGCGGGTGGCTCTAGGCGCTTCGGCGAAGGGTCCGGACGCCGAGCAACCCGAGCAGCGCCAAGGCTGCTGCCCAACCGTACGGAGCGGACGTCCCGGTCGCAGCCAGGGAATCGACCCTCCTTCGGGGATGGGCCGACTTCACGGTCGCCGGCCGGACGAGAGCTCGCGGAAGGCTGAAGGTGGTGGCCGCGGCGCCGATCGTCTCGGCCGCAACGGAGAACGTTGACTCATGGAAGCCGCGCAAGCGCGGACCCGCCTGACCGGCCAAGAACTGCGTTCGGGCGATGCCGAGGAAAGGCAGAGCGATATCGGCGCTCTCGACGGCGACGTCGGTCATGGTTGGGATATGGGTCCACCATTCTGAGTTGGCCCCTGACAAGGCAACCCCGACGCGATGCCCGGCCGGTATCGGCCAGTCCTGGCCGTAAAGGGGTACCGTCACCGTCGACCGGCCTTCCGCGCGAAGCAGAGTCGCCCCGCGCGAGATCAGGAGCGCATTCCCCCCGGGGTCGATGTCGTACACGTTGGCGACGAGGTTCGCGCGCGGCAGGCTCGTCGTAACGGTCGCGTGGACCACGGGCTCGCCGGCGAGGTGCGCGGCGGTGGAGAGAGGCTGCGAGATCGACCAGAGCTTGCGCGGGTCGTCCCCGAAATCCTCGCCGGCGTTGTTCCCGTCGTCGGGGTAGCTGCCCGTCCGGAGCGCGGTGCGCAGCATCGTCGTGTCACGCGGGGGCCAGGTGGCTTCGGCGCGATAGCGGCCGTCGACGCTCTGCACGACCACGGCGGGGTCGGTTCCGACCGGTGCCTGCGCCGTGGAGACGCCCTTCACGTACCGATCGAGGAGGCGCATCGCTTCGGCGATGAATCCGTCGCGTCCAACCGCGAACTCTCCGTCCGTCTTCTCGTATCCGCGGACGTGGTCGAACTGGCCGAACCAAGCGCGTTTGGGGCCGGCCATCCCTGCAAAGTAGGCGAAGGCGCCGTCGGGTTTCGTGTTCGTTTCGAGGAAGCCTTGGGTCAGCAGCAGAGGGGTCGTCGCACCGCGGCTCTTCTTGATCAGCTCGCGGGCCTGCCAGAAGGCCGAACCGGCTTCGTCGTTCTGCTGGCCCGTGTAGCCCAGCGCGTAGCAGAGGGCGTTCAGACCCGTCCCGTTCGCCTGGTACTCGGGCGTGTCGCTCGCCGACCCCGGTGTCGCGTCGTCGACGACGAACAACGCGGGCGTCGCGACGGAGTTCGAGAAGCGGACCCCGTCCGTGTACAGGTAGCGGTAACCGTCGTACACCGGCTCCATCGACACGACGGCCGCGAGATGCTTGGGCCGGTTGGCGATCGCCATCAAGCCCGTCCACCCGTCGTAGGACTTACCCAATACGCCGACTCGGCCGTTCGACCACGGCTGCGAGCCGGCCCATTCGACCGCGGCCTTGACGTCGGCTTGCTCGCCGGGCCCGCCCCAATCGGTGCACCCGCCGCTCCCGCCGAACCCGCGGAGGTCGACGATCACATACGTGTAGCCGCGCGCCAGCAGGTTCGACCCCTCGAGGAAGTCGAAGAAACGCGTGGACGGTCCGCTGCGCGTCGGGTCGTAGTCGGGAGGAGCCTGCGACGCGTGATTCGTGTACGGGCTCGCCGTCAAGATCACGGGCTGCTTGGCGGTCGCGGCCGTCCCGGGATAACGCAGGATGTCGGCGTGCAGGATCGTGCCGTCACCCGACGGGAAGTAGGCCTCCTGCCAATCGAACGCGACCTCTGCGGCCGACGGCACCAGCGGGATGCTCATGGCCAGCAGAGCTGCGATCAGGAACCGGCGCACGCCGTTGATGTTCGGTGGCCGAGGCTCGTCTTCCTTCGAAAAGGGGCGGACGCCCTAGGCGTCCGAGGCCTTGCGGTACGTCTCGACACCTTCCTGAAGGGTGTCCCAGGCCAGGACCGCGCACTTGATCCGCACCGGGTACTTCACCACGCCCTTGAGAGCCACGAGGTCACCGAGCGCCTCATCGTCGGGGCTGTCCTTGCCGCCCATCATCCCGCGGAACTTCAGGATGAGGTCGTCGACGTCGTCCAGCTTCATCCCCCTGATGCGGTCGGTCAGCATCGACGCCGACGCCTGCGAGATCGAACAGCCCTGCCCCTCGAACGCCGCGTCCTCGACCTGCCCGTCGCCCACCTTCACACGCACGGAGATCTCATCGCCGCACAGCGGGTTGTTGTGCGCCAGGTCAATCTCGGCGTCGTCGAGCGCCCGCTTGTTCCGCGGGTTGCGGTAGTGGTCGAGGATGACCTCGCGGTACAGATCGTCGAGTGACATATCCGAATCCTAATTCAGAAAGGGATCCCACCTGCGAAGCGTTCTTTCGCCGTTCCGATCGCGGCGACGAGCGCGTCGACGTCTTCGTGGGTGTTGTAGACGTAGAACGACGCCCGTGACGTCGCCGGCACACCGAGCCGCCGCATCAGGACCTGCGCGCAGTGGTGGCCGGCCCGGACGGCGACGCCTTCGGTGTCGACGATCGTCGCGAGGTCGTGCGGGTGGACGTCCTCGAGCCAGAACGAGACGACGCCGCCGCGTTCCTCGGCCTTCGTCGGCCCGTAGATCGTCAGCCCCTCGACCGTCTGCAGCTGCTCGAGCGCGTAGCCGACGATGTCGATCTCGTGCTGGCGGACGTCGTCCATCCCGAGATCGTTCAGGTAGTCGATCGCGGCGCCGAGCCCGACCGCCTGGGCGAACGGCTGCGTGCCGGCCTCGAACTTGTGCGGGATCTCGTTGTAGGTCGCGTGATCGAGCCAGACCTCGAGGATCATCTCGCCGCCGCCGAGGAACGGCGGCATCTCCTCGAGGATCTCGGCGTGGGCCCAAAGCCCTCCCGAGCCGGTCGGGCCGCACATCTTGTGCCCTGTGAACGCATAGAAGTCGGCGCCGAGCTCCGCGACGTTCGTCGTCAGGTGCGGCGTCCGCTGTGCGCCGTCGACGAGAACCTTCGCGCCGACCGCGTGCGCCGCCTCGGCGATCTGCGGGATCGGGTTGATCGTGCCGAGCACGTTCGACATCCCGGTCACACAGACGATCTTGGTGCGGTCGGTGATGACGTTCTCGAGCTGCGACAGGTCGAGGAAACCCTCATCGGTGATCGGCAGGGCCACGATCTTCGCGCCGCGCTCCATGGCCTGGATCTGCCACGGGATCAGGTTCGAGTGGTGCTCCATCTCGGAGATGACGATCTCGTCGCCCTCCCGCAGGTTTGCGCGGCTCCAGGCGTAGGCAACGAGGTTGATCGCCTCGGTGCAGGACTTGGTGAAGACGACCTCGCGAGAGCCGTTCGGCGCGCCGATGAACTGCGCGACCTTCGTGCGCGCGCCCTCATAGGCCTCGGTCGCCTCAGCCGCGAGCTGGTAGACGGCGCGGTGGATGTTCGCGTTGTGCTTCTCGTAGAAGTCGTTGAGCGCGTCGAGGACGCGACGCGGCTTCTGCGACGTGTTCGCGCTGTCGAGGTAGATCAGCGGCTTGTCGCCGTGGACGCGCCGCTCGAAGATGGGGAAGTCTTTGCGGACGACCTTGGGGTCGAACATGGCTTACGGGAGCGGACCGCGATCGTCCGCGGCCGGCTCCGCCTCCTTGAACGCATCGTACCCGGTCTGTTCCAGCTCGGCGGCGAGATCCGCCCCACCGGAACGGACGATCCGCCCGCCGGTCAGGACGTGCACGACGTCGGGCGTGATGTAGTTCAAGATCCGCTGGTAGTGCGTGATCAGAAGCACGCCCATGTGGTCCGTCGCGACGGTCCGGATCCCCTCGGCGACGGCGCGCAAGGCGTCGATGTCGAGACCCGAATCCGTCTCGTCGAGGACCGCCATCTCGGGTTCGAGGACGGCCATCTGGAGGATCTCGTTGCGCTTCTTCTCGCCGCCTGAGAAACCCTGGTTCACGTAGCGCCGTACCATCTCGTCGCTGATGCCGAGCAACGACATCTTTTCCTTGAGGAACTTATGGAAGGCGAGCGGCGCCATCTCCTGACCCTTGGCCGCGTTGCGCGCGGCGCGCAGGAAGTTGACGACCGACACGCCCGGTATCTCTTGCGGGTACTGGAACGCCAGGAACATGCCGCGGCGCGCGCGCTCGTCCGGCGCCAGCTCGAGGATGTCCTCGCCCTTCAGCAGGACGCGGCCCTTCGTTACGCGGTAGCCGGGCCGGCCCATCAGCACGTAGCTGAGCGTGCTCTTCCCGGAGCCGTTTGGCCCCATCAGTGCGTGCACCTCGCCGCGCCGGACGGTCAGCGTGATGCCCTTCAGGATGTCGTCGCGCCCTTCGACGCCCGCGTGCAGGTCCTCGACGACGAGGAGGTCCTCGCCTGGAGTGCCTTTCGCGGCGGCGTCTGCCGGTGCGGTGATCGTGTCAGCCATCAGAATCCTCCACGTGAACCTCGTCCCCATCGACGACGACCCGGTATGCCCGCACCGGCCTCGTCGCCGGGAGCGACCTGTTATGGCCGCTCGCGATCTCGAACTGCGCGCCGTGCTTCGCACACTCCACCACGTCGTCCTCGATGAAGCCCTCGGACAGCGAGGACTCTTCGTGCGAACACGTGTCGGCGATCGCGAAGAAACCAAGCGGCAGGTGGAAGACGGCGACCGGCGTTCCGTTGACGTCGAACCGCCTCGCCTCGTTCAGCGGGATGTCGTCGGTTCGGCACACCCGCACAAGCGTCGTCTCCTCCGCCATCACTTCAGTCCTCCAGCGCCAGCTCGTGCTCGACGGCGCGCTCCAACGCGGCCTTAATCTCGGGCACGCGCACGCGGTCCAGGATCTCCTGGAAGAAGCCGGCGACGATCATGTGCTCGGCCTCCTCGTGATCGAGGCCGCGCGACTCGAGGTAGAAAAGCTGTTCCTCATCGGGCGGGCCGACCGACGCGGCGTGTGAGC
>JBASRP010000338.1:0-4213 GCA_049273905.1 Actinomycetota bacterium | reverse complement strand
GCGCAGGGGTTCGAGCGAACCGCCGCGATACGCGAACACGTGTCCGCCGGGGTCGGCCGAGACGACGGTCGAGCCCGCGCCCTCCGCCAGCGCCGCGATGACCGCCTCGGCGGCCGGCGTGATGTCTTGGTAATCGTCGACGAGCAGATGGTCCGCTCGGTCCTCGTCGCGCAGGCCCGCTTGCAGCGCGACCACGGCCTGGTGCAAGAGCCCGGCGAAGTCGACGCGGTTCGAGGCGTTCATCACCTCGAGATACCGTTCGAAGAAGTCGGCGACCTCGCCGTACTGCTCCCGGCCGGCGCGCGCGATCTCCGCCCGGAGCGAGTCGGGGTGGAAGAGCCTCTCCTGCGCGCGCAGGACGAAGTCGGCGATCTCGCGCGCGAAGCCGCGCACCGTCCGCAGCGGGTCCAACCGGGGCCAGAGCGCGGGCCGGTCGTTCAGGAGCAGCTCGCGGACGGTCGCGTACTGCTCGGCGGCAGTCAGGACTTGCGGCGCCTCCGCGTAGCCGAGCTCGTCGAAGCGGCGGCCGAGCACGCCGTACGCGAACGAGTGCGCGGTGTGCACCTGCAGCGACGGGAGCGAGCGCGCCAGTCGCGTCAGAAGGAACGCGCGCGCCTCGCGCGCCGCGCGCCGGTTGAGCGTGATGAGCAGGACGCGTTCGGGGTCGGCGCCGCCTTCGATCAGGCGCGCGAATCGCTCGACGAGCAGGCGCGTCTTCCCCGAACCGGGGGCCCCGGTTACGAGGATCCGTCCGCTCGAGAGGTCGAGGAGCTCGTCTCGGTTGCTCATCAGGTCGCGGCGACGCTACCGGCCGCAGCCCTCGGTAGCCAGAGCGAGAAATGTCGCGATCACAGCACGTCTCATACCCGGACAGCGTACGAAGAGGGTGTGACGATTACAGCGGTGTCATTCCACCGCGAATGCGTTGCCGTACCGATCCAGGTGGGTGACCTCGGCGACCGGCCGGCGCGTCGTCGGGCCGTACTTCCCGAGCGGCCAGCCGAGCGGGATGACCGCGACCGGCTCGACGTTGATCGGGAGCTTGAGGATGCGGCGCGCGGCGATCTGGTTCCAGAGCGGCAGCGTGGTGAGCGCCGCGCCGAGGCCCTCCGCACGCGCTGCGAGGAGGAGGTTCTGGATCGCCGGATAGATCGAGCCGTAGCGCGACGCGCGATAGATCCACGGGTACGGGAACGGCGTCCCGTGCAGACACGCGATCACCATCACCGGGATCTCGTGGAAGTGATCGACCTGCCACTGCACCGCATCGATGTTCCGGAGCATCTTGGGATCGTCCTTCTTCGAGCGGCGGCCGACACCGCCGTACAGGCGCCAGGACCGGCGCAATTGCTTCTGCAGCGCGCGCTTCACGTCCCGATCGCGAACGACGATCCACTCCCAGCCCTGCATGTTGCCGCCGGTCGGCGCCTTGATGGCGAGATCGAGGATGCGCCGCACGACGTCGTCGTCCACCGGGTCCGGTTTCAGGCGCCGGATCGCGCGCTGTGTGGTCATCGCCTCGACGAGGTCCATCCGTTCCTCCATTCGCGTGGCCGAGTTGCGCGGCGTGGCGCCGGTGGACTCTAGTACGCGCGGAGTAGCGCACGTTCTGTCAGGAGGTCACATGAAGCTCGAGGGACGCAGGGTTCTGGTCACGGGCGGAGGCTCGGGGATCGGGCGCGCGATCAGCCAGCTCTTCGCAGAAGAGGGTGCGACCGTCGCCGTCAACGACATCAACGCGGAGACCGCGCAGAAGACGGTCGCCGAGATCGGCTCTGGTATCTCCGTGCCGGGCGACGTTGCCGACGAGAACGCCGTGGTCGCGATGTTCGACGAGATCCGCGCCAAGCTCGGCGGGCTCGACGTGCTCGTGAACAACGCCGGCATCGCCGAGACCTCCGGCATGGATCGCGACGAGATGGAGAAGCGCGTCACGACGTTCATGTCCGAAGCGATGAGCCCCGAGGGCATCCAGACGCACATGGACGTTACGGTCAACATGCCCTTCGGCGAATGGGACCGGATGATCCGCGTCCACCTCTACGGCACGTTCCTGTGCACGCGCGAGGCGCTGAAGCTGATGGAGGGCGGCGCTGCGATCGTGAACATGTCGAGCATCGTCGGCCTGCAAGGGCAAGCCGGGATCCCGCACTACGCCGCGGCGAAATCCGGGATCCTCGGCTTCACGCGGTCGGTCGCGCAGGAGGTCGGGTCGCGGAAGATCCGCGTGAACGCGATCTGCCCCGGCTACATCGACACGCCGATGACACAAGTGATCCCCGAGCTCGTCAAGAAGATCGCGATCGCGCGCACGCCGCTGGGCCGCCTCGGCACGCCGGAAGACATCGCGCGCACGGCTCTCTTCCTCGCGAGCGAGGAGTCGTCGTTCTTGACCGGACAGTGGATCTCGCCGAACGGCGGGATGGTCATCCAGTAACGGGAACCAGCGCATTCATCACGTCGTCGAGCGGGGCGTGATCGGCCGTGTTCTCGTCGAGGTACTCGTAGCGCACGACGTCGCCGGGCCCGACCACGAAGGTCGCACCGAGCTGGAACACGCGCTTGCCGGGCTTGTGGATCTTGTGGCCCGCGCGCCATGTACGGATCGAGTCCCCGTAGGTCTCGGGGCCGAGGATCTTCCAGGCCGAGCCGCGCTTCACGCTCGCCGCGCGCGCCGCCGACGCGTCGTCGTCGACGAGGACCGGGAACGGGATGTTCTCTTCCTCGACGAACTCGCGCGCGTGGCCTTTGTTGCCGGTCCCGATCGTGACGACACCTGCTCCCGCGGCCTTGATCTCTTCGTAAGCGTCGCGCACCTGCGCGGCGTGATGCCGGCAATGCAGTCAGCCGAAGTGCCGGAGGAAGATCAGAACGACGGGACGGTCGGCCCAGTAGTCGCCGAGGCGGTGATCCTCACCGTCGGCGCCGGGCAGGACGAGATCGGACAAAGTGTCGAGATCCACGGCGCGCATCATCGCAGCCCGCGAGGGCTCTGCGCATATCGCGAAACAGATCGGTGGAACTACGTCGCGGCGGTGTAGAGCTCCGTCACGCCCTCGGCCATCTCGCGGAGCCGCAAGGTCAGGAACCGCGTCTCGAGGAGATTGCGGATCCGCAGAACGACCTCGTCGTGGTCGAAGGGCTTCGAGAGGAAGTCCTTCGCGCCTTGCGCGAGCGCGCGGTGACGGTGCTCGGGATTGACGTCCGCGGTGAGGAACACGATCGGAACCTCATCATCGACGTCGATCCGTTCCTGGATCTGACGCATAACGGTGAAGCCGTCGATCGGGAACATCATCAGATCGAGGAGAACGATGTCGGGGTGGAAGCGATCGAACGCCGGCAGCGCTTCGCGCGGGTCCGTGCACGTCATCACGTTCGAGAAGCCTTCCATCGTGAGGATCGTGCGCAACAGGCGCACGTGCATCTCTTGATCGTCGACGATCAACACCCGGGCATTCTTCGGGTCGACCTTCACGGGCGCATCCCCCTCTCGTTCACGCATCCCGAACCGGTAATCGGCCGGTTCGCGGCACTTCTTCAGCTCGTTGTTGCAAGGTCCGATCAGTCCTGGTCAGGGCGGTGCGGGACGTTGGAGACGCGCGTGCCGGCCGTTACGCGGACGGCCGGCCGCGCGTCCTCGCTCGATGTGCCTCTCGCAGTGCATGCGCACAGTCAGTCCTTCGCAAAGGGATGGGACCTCCGCGCGCATGGCGGTGAACCGAGACCCGGCGGGGATCGCGAATAGACGGACCCGCGGCACCGAGTGGACCTATCGTAGGTGGGCCTCAGCCGTTTGGGAAGAGGTCGCCCGACATGTCCCCTTCGGCGCGAGATTCCTAATACGAGGAGACCGAGGAGGTTCCGATGGAGCGGCAACTCATCAGTGCGAATCGTCCGTGGGAGAGGATCGTCGGCTACTCGCGCGCGGTACGCGCCGGATCCGTCGTCGAAGTGAGCGGCACCGCGGCGGCCGGTCCGGACGGGGGGATCCTCGCGCCGGGCGACGTCTACGGCCAGGCGCGCGAGGCGTTACGCATCATCGGTGATGCGTTGCGCGAGGCCGGTGCGTCCTACGCGGACGTCGTGCGCACGCGCGTGTACGTCACCGACGCATCGCGATGGGAAGAGGCCGGACGCGCCCACGGGAAGGTTTTCGCAGACATTCGCCCGGCGAACACCGTCGTCGCGGTGTCGGGGTTCGTCGACCCGG
>JBASRP010000333.1:0-3350 GCA_049273905.1 Actinomycetota bacterium | reverse complement strand
GCTCAGTCGACGAAGTCGTGGCGAAGGAAGCGCTTGCCGTGTTCGAGGTCGACGAGCTCGGCCTCGACAAGACCGACTTGGCGCTCGTCCGCACGATCGTCGAGAAGTTCGGCGGCGGTCCGGTCGGGGTCGGAACGCTCGCGGCGGCCATGCACGAGGAGGCCGACACGCTGGAGGACGTCTGCGAGCCCTACCTGCTCCAGCTCGGCTTCATCAAGAGGACGCAGCGCGGCCGGATGGCAACCGACCGAGCCTACGAGCATCTGGGGATGAGTCGGGCGGGAGGGGCCACCCTCCTTTAGACTGTCCCGCGGCCCAGACCGGGCCAGATCGACGGAAGGGACGCCACGTGATCGGCATCATCCTCGCGCAGTCGAACAACGGCGGCAGCGGACTGGCAACGATCTTGTTCTTCGTCCCGCTGATCCTCGTCTTCTACTTCCTGATGATCCGCCCGCAGCGAACGCGCATGCGCCAGCACCAGCAGCTGCTGGGCGACCTCGACGTCGGCGACGAGGTCGAGACGATCGGCGGCATCTTCGGCACGATCCGTTCGAAGAGCGACGATGAGTTCCAGCTCGAGATCTCGCCGGGCACGACGGTCCGCATCTCGCGCGGATCTGTACGACGCAAGGTGTTCGAAGAAGAAATAGAAGAAGAGCAGGAAACGCCCGGCTCGTCCTCATGACGGGCTCTCGCTGACGACCTGATGGCCACCGCTCGCCGGAGATACCGGACGTCGCTGCTCGTCATGCTCGCCATCGTCGCGGCCATCTGGGGGACGATCGTCGCGGTCGCGGACTGCGAGACGGAAACGGTCGCCGCGAAAGCCACGCCGAGCGCGACGCCGACCACCTCGGCGACGCCGACGCCGAGCGCGACGCCGACCCTCAAGAGCCCGTCGCCGACCCCATCCTCGACCGCGTCGCCGTCCGCATCGCCGACGCCGTCAACCACGACGAAAGAGGTCTGCAAGCGTCCGTTGAAGCCGCACCTCGGGTTGGACCTCCAGGGCGGCATCTCGGTGGTGCTCACGGCGCAAGGCAACGCCGACACAGACTCCATCGATAAAGCCGTCGACGTCATCCGGAACCGCGTCGACGCCCTGGGCGTGGCCGAGCCGGATATCTCGCGTCAGGGCGCGAACGTTCTCGTGCAGTTGCCGGGCATCAAGCAACAGTCGAAGGCGATCCAGATCATCGGCACGACGGCCCAGCTGCGTTTCCGCCCGGTGCTCGCCGAGATGACGCCCGGGAGCGCTGAGTACATCGCCGCCACGCCCCCGGATTGCGCGAAACCCGAGACCTACCCGGAGGACGACCCCGCCAAGGAAGTCGTCCTGTGCGTGCGTCAGCGCGACGCGGCGGGGAAAGACGCGCCGTTGACGACCTGGCCGAAGGCGCGTTTGGCCAAGGCGGAGATGAGCGGCTCCGACGTCTCCGGGGCGACGGCCGAGCTGCCGAGCGGAACCGCGGCGCTGGCGTGGCAGGTGTCCCTCGACCTCACGAGCGAGGGCGGCAAGAAGTTCCAGGACATCACCGGAAGGCTCGCGTGTAACTCGCCCGGCGATCCGAAGCGGAGACTTGCGATCGTCCTCGATCGCGTCGTCGAGTCGAGCCCGCAGGCCGGCGAGGACGTTCAGTGCAACCAGGGGATCGCCGGCGGCAGCGCGCAGATCACGGGCAGTTTCACCGAGGCGCAAGCGAAGGACCTTGCGCTGGTCCTCAAGTATGGTGCGCTGCCCGTGTCGTTCGAGGCTTCGACCACGACGACCGTGAGTCCGACGCTCGGGCGCGAAGC
Organism: Actinomycetota bacterium; assembly: GCA_049273905.1. Classification (GTDB taxonomy): domain Bacteria; phylum Actinomycetota; class AC-67; order AC-67; family AC-67; genus JBASRP01. The sequence continues at coordinate 1,550 of JBASRP010000333.1, read as the reverse complement.
GCTGCACGGCGGTCTCATCGCGGCTCTGATCGGACTCGGGGTGGTCTTCCTCTACGTCGCGTTCTTCTACCGGTTCCTGGGCTTGCTGGTCTGGGTCGGCATCCTGTTCCACGGCGCGATCACTTTCGGGATCGTGATCATCCTCGGGAAGACCGCGGGGTTCGCGCTGACGCTCGCCGGCATCGCCGGTCTGATCGTGTCGTTCGGGATCGCGGCCGACTCTTTCATCGTCTATTTCGAACGTCTCAAAGATGAGGTGCAAGGCGGCCGCACGGTCCGCGCGTCCATCGACCGCGCGTGGCAGAGCGCGTGGAGGACGATCGTCGCGGCCGACCTCGTGACGGCGCTCGCGGCTTTCGTGCTCTACCTTCTGGCGGTCGGCAGCGTGCGTGGGTTCGCGCTGATGCTCGGCCTCTCCACGGCGCTGGACCTGTTCGTGTCCTACCTGTTCATGCATCCGGCGGTCTGGCTGCTGGCCCAGACGAAGGTGTTCAACGAGAGCAAGACTCTCGGGATCGGACGCATCGTCGGGCAGGCGCCGGCCGCGGCGGGAGGTGGCGACTGATGTTCGAACGCACACGCCGCTTGATGCAGGGCGAATCGAACATCGACTTCATCGGCCGTTCGCGGGTCTGGTTGATCGTCTCGATCATCGTGGTCGTGTTGAGCCTCACCGGGCTCTTCGGTCGGAAGCTGAACCTCGGGCTGGAGTTCAAGGGCGGGACGTCGCTGACTGTTCCCACCGAACGCACCGTATCGACCGACGACATCGAATCGGCGCTGTCGACCTTCGACATCGGGTCGCCCGACATCCAGATCTCGACGAGCCCCGGCGGCGGACGCGAGGTGCGTGTCCGAGCCGAACAGATCCAGGACCGGAACGTCCTGATCGCCGTCCAGACCGCGCTTGCGCGCGTGGCCGGACAAAGCGACGCCTCGGGCAACCCGGATCCGGACGCCGTGGCGATCAACGACGTCGGCCCGAGCTGGGGCCGCCAGATTTCGAACAAGGCGCTACGCGGTCTGATCGTGTTCCTGATCCTCGTGTCGATCTACATCAGCCTCCGCTTCGAGTGGAAGATGGCCGTCGGCGCGCTCGCCGCGCTCTTCCACGACCTGCTGTCGACGGCCGGCGTCTACACCCTGGCCGGCATCGAGGTGACGCCGGCGACGGTGATCGCCTTACTCACGCTGATGGGGTTCTCCCTCTACGACACCGTCGTGGTGTTCGACAAGGTGCGAGAAAATCAAGACACTCTCACGTCGACCGGCAAGACGACGTACAGCGACATGGTGAACCGCTCGATGAACCAGGTTCTCGTGCGTTCGATCAACACGTCGTTGTCCTCGGTCCTGCCGGTGGCCGGCTTGCTGTTCGTCGGTGTCTATCTGTTCAAGGCCGACACGCTGAAGGACCTCGCGGTCGCGATGTTCATCGGCACCTTGGTCAGTACCTACTCGAGCATCTTCGTCGCGTCTCCGTTGCTGGCGTGGCTCAAGGAGAAGGAGCCGCGCAACCAGCAGTTGCGAACCCGGCTGGGCGGCGGGGG
>JBASRP010000325.1:0-2018 GCA_049273905.1 Actinomycetota bacterium | reverse complement strand
GTGATGTTGCCCCTCGATGCACCTGAACAACACATTGCCGTCATCGGATTGCCGGGTAGCGGCAAGACCAACACCGTGGAGCTGCTGGTCGACCAGCTTGCTCGAAAGAATAAGACCGCGGAGTTCATGGCTCTCGACGCGGGCTCAGACCCCAACTTTGCCCGTCATTACTGCGCGCTGATGGAGGCCACGGGCCGCACGGTTCGCGTCTTCCCACAGCAGCGATTCAATGCCTGGCCACAGGCCGATTGGCGCGTGGTCTTCAATCGCATCATGAAGGCAGTTGCGTTTGCGGAGACCGGTGCGGCAAAATGGTTCACGGATCTGTCTACCGTCGCCCTTGCCAGGGCGTGCCGTATTGGTGGTACGCCACCAAGGTCCTCCAAGGAGCTGTTTGAACGTTTGAAGTATGTAAGGCTCCGCGACGAGTACGGCACCGCCGAACTAGCCGGGCTCGAGCCCGAACACGTGCAGGCTACGTTCATTCGCTTGATGGCACTGTATGAACGCACCGGTAGCGCCCTGGACGGGAACTGGTCATGCGGTGACGTGGATGCGGGATACTTTGGCCTTGACTCGCTGATTCTGGGCGAGAGCGTCGGGGTGGTTGCATTCATGCTCCTGTCGCACATCGCCAACTACGTCAAGCACGAAAAGGACCCCGATCGGATTTGCGTAGTTGTGATCGACGAGTTTGCCGCGCTTGCTGGCGGCATGCACAACGTCGCAGAGTTCATAGAGCAGGTGCGCAAATTTGGCGTCTACGTGATCGTGGCTTCGCAGACGGTCGCCGGCATGGGCACTCCGCAGCAAGCGAAACGACTGATGAGCACCATCGGAACGGTGATTGTTCATGCCACGTCGGAATGGGAGGCATTGTCATCTCTGCTTTCAACCAAGCTGATGCCTGACTTGACGCTGCAATATGAGGGCGGCGACGGTGCTGAACCGGATCGTGTGCGCCAAATTGAGAGGCCCGCGGTCAAGCCCGAGGAGATGCTGTCTCCTCCCCTTGGTCGGGCATGGCTCCTGCGCAAGGCTTCGGCCACGCAGGTTCAGTTCGCTGTCCCAGACAGGTCCGACCACAAGCAATTCGAGCTTCCGGTCCCAGAAGAGCTGCATCTGCCGCTCGGCTTGGGGGAGCAGGACGAGACCGGCGAGGAGGACTCGGCACCTGACTTCCTGAGCGGAGAGCCAAAGGAGGAGGGATTTCACAGGGATGACTTTGAAGTCCCCGGCAGCCAAAAACACGACGGGAAGAACACCAAGCCTCCACCAAGGGATCCCGATCCTGCGTCAGATCACGAGCCCGATTCGGGCGGCGTTGACGAAGCCCGCTCTGAGATCCCCAAGTTGTCTGACAGTGGGGATCAGCATGACGAGCGGCCTGACGATGATGCCCCACCCCTCGATGTTGAGGAAGAGGGCGACGAGCAGGCCAGGACCGGCGAGGAGGACTCGGCACCGGGCTTCCTGACAAAAGAACCAAGGGAGAAGGGATCTCATCATCACGAGCCCGACTCGGAAGGCCTTCATGAAGCTCTCTCCGAGGCCCACGAAGAGTTCGAAAGTGGGGATCGGAGTGACGGGTCTGACGAAGACGCCCTGCTCCTCGATGTTGAGGAAGGGGGCGACGAGCAGGCCGGTTCCGGCGAGGAAGGCTCGGCACCCGACCTCATGGACCTTGAGTCACATGAGGCGGGATTCCACAGGGATGGCTTTGAAATCCCCGGCCACCCCGGAGTGGAGGAGGACGAACCTCCACCAGACGGTCCCGATCCCACATAGATGGCGAGCCCGACTCGGGAGGCTTTCACGGAACTCGCTTTGACGTCCTCGAGGAGTTGGAAAGTGGGGCCGTTCACTACAGCAGAAAAAGGAGAAAATGACATGTCAACCACGACGACTGCCAGTGGCACTGGCAAACGCAAACGCGCCGGCAGCTCAAGTGGAACACATCAAACGGGCAAAGGGATTCTCGAGCGTTCGGGTCTTCTCTGAACCACTGTTCCCCGAGG
>JBASRP010000314.1:0-1789 GCA_049273905.1 Actinomycetota bacterium | reverse complement strand
ATACCGAGACACGCTTCCCGAGGGCGAAGCCCATCGGCACAGCGGGGCGGCATAGCCGAAGTCCGAGTTTTAATCACACCCGGGCCGAGGGCGTGTGATCAGAAATGGGACTTGGGCCACCAGTTCGAAGCAGTGACCCCACAGTGGGTCAGAGGACGGAGCCCCCGGGTCACCGCCGTTTCCGAAACACCAGTTCGTAAACGGGCAGGCCCAAGCCAACCACGGCAATTCCCATCAACGCTTGCTTCGGATCGTGCCACGCAATCAAGACCAGCAACACAACCACGAGACTCAAGAATAACAATGGCGTAGCCGGATAACCTGGTGCGCGATACGTCGAGGCGTTCCGTCTCCGGCGAAACACGAACAGCGCTGCGACGGTCAATCCTATAAAACTCACGGTGACAAAAATGAAGTAGGCGATGATTTGCTGGAAGGTCCCAATCGCAATCAACACCGAAGCTAGCGCCGCCTGCAGGATGATCGCTCGAGCCGGGGTGCCGAAACGAGGGTGGATTGATGCGGCGGTTTTGAAAAAGAGACCGTCGGCGGCCATCGCGTAGTACACGCGCGGCGATGCCATAAGAATCGCCATCAGGCTTCCGAGCACTGAGACTACTACGATCCCCGAGAATACCTGCGCGCCGGCGGCACCGAATAGCGCTTGCCCAGCCTGCGCGGCGAAGGTCTCACCTGACCTCACGCGTTCAAGTGGGAGCAGGTACATGAACGCAACGCTGGTGGTGACGTACAGCAGCGTCACTATGCAAACGCCAAACGCGATCGCGCGCGGCAACGTGCGTTGGGGGTCGCGGACTTCGCCGCCCATTTTGCTCAAGTCCCACCATCCGCCAAACGAAAAAAAGCCGGCGAGCATCGCGCCGGCAATCGCGGTCAGCAGAGGCGCTGAACCAGGCCGCCGCTGAGCCAGCGGCCACAAATTCCCCCAGTCACCAAACCGTCCGAGAATACCCCATAGCATAATAAAGCTGAGAGAACCGATCTTCAGCACCGCCAGCGTTCGCAACAAATGCGCGCCAAGTCTCACGCCCAGAATATTGGCGGCCGCAAGCGCTACAACCGCGCCGATTGCAATAGCTTTTGTTCCGACCGCAGACAGTTCCACGATGTACCCCACGTAGCTGGCCATACCGACTGCCAGCGCCGCGGTCAGTCCCGGATCCATGACCAGAAAGCACTTCCAACCGTAGAGGAAACCAATTCGCGGACCGTACGCCTCACGTAAATACACGTAGCCGCCGCCGGTAGCAGGGTATCTCGCCGCAAGCTCTCCGTAACACAGTGCGCCGCCCAGGGCCATCAACCCCATTACGAGCCAGATTATGATCACCAGCAACGGCGAGCCCAGCGTCTTAGCCATTTGCGCGGGCGTCAAAAAGATGCCAACGGCGATTACTTCTCCCACGACCAACGCAGTCGCGGAGCCCAGAGTAAGCTCTCGCTCGAGCTCTTTGTGTGTTGCCTTGTTTTGCGCGTTCTCGATTTGAAGCAGCCCCCTATGACCTACACAGGATAGCAGGACGCCTGAGGTTGTTCAGGCGTCTCTCATACCCACCTCGGTAACGAGGTTGCGTATGAGAAAGGGCAAAACGTCTAGAACGACAATCTAATTGCGAGGTGGATAGCACGCGGGCCGCTTGAGCCAAACACGCCACCGGCTATCGTCACCGGGTGTGATTACGACTCGGACTTCGGCTCTGCCGCCCCGCTGTGCCGATGGGCTTCGCCCTCGGGAAGCGTGTCTCAGTATTCCAGCGGCTCCGCCGCT
>JBASRP010000309.1:0-20628 GCA_049273905.1 Actinomycetota bacterium | reverse complement strand
CTTCAGGCCCGTCTCGTCCTCGGTCCCCCTTCCGGCCAGGCGGGACTCGAGGGTCTCCCACGAGGGCGGCTCGACGAAGATCGACACCGCCGCCGGATAGTGCCTCTTCACCTGCTGGGCACCCTGGACGTCGATCTCGAGGAAGACGGTGCGGCCGTCGGCCAGGAGCCGTTCGACCGCGTCCCGCGGTGTCCCGTAGAGCTCGCCGTGAACCTCCGCCCACTCCAGGAAGCCGCCCGCGTTCCGGACGCGTTCGAAGTCTTCGCGACGAACGTATTCGTAGGTCTTGCCCGAGCCGTCACCGGCGCGCGGCGGCCGCGTGGTCCACGACGTGACCGTGGCCAGATCCGTCCGGCGCGTCAGAAGTGCCGACGCGAGCGTGCTCTTCCCGACCCCCGAGGGGCCGGAGAGGATGACGAGCCGACCTGCGATCGTCCGATCTACGGGCTGGGCGGAGCGGCCGGCGGCGTGCTCATCGGCGGCGGTGACGATGCGGGCGGCGGTGACGACATAGGCGGCGGACTGCTCGGAGCCTCTCCACCACCATCGGCGCGCGCGCCGAACTCGCCGAGCAGAGCCTCTTTCTGTTTCGCACCAAGACCCCGGACCCGGCGCGTCGAGGAGATGTCGAGCCGTTCCATGATCTTGCGGGCCCGGACCTTGCCCACGCCCGGAAGCGACTCCAGGACGCTCGCGACCTTCATCTTTCCGACGTTCGGGTCGTCGGGACGATCCAGAACCTGGGGCAAAGTCAGGGTGCCGTTCTTGAGCTGCTGCTTGATCTCGGCACGTGCGCGGCGGGCCTCAGCGGCCTTCTCGAGGGCCTGCTTACGCTGCTCCTCGGTGAGCTGAGGAAGCGCCATGTTGATCCTCCTTCGCGCGAGGCGGCAAGACGGGGCGACTATACCATCGGGACCCCTCAGGTCCAAGTGTTTGCGCAGGTCAGCGGCTTGAGGGCGTTTCGCTCCCACCGTTTGACAGTGCGCGGCTGCCGGGAGTATGCAGCGGCTCCCCCCGCGCGCAGAGCGGACAGTCGGCTGGATCCCAGCTCTGGGCCGCCACGCGGAGCAAGGACTCGAGATGGAAAGGCGGCCGCGACTCGGCGCGGTCGACGAGCGACGCGACGCCGATCACCGTCGCACCGGCGGCCTCGACCAGCGCAACGACTTCGGCCGCCGAGCCCCCGGTGGTGATCACGTCCTCGACCACGATCACACGCTCCCCTGCGGAAACGGCTTGGCCGCGACGGAGCGTCATCGTCCCATCCACGCGTTCGGTGAAGAGGAAGCGACAACCGATCGCGAAGGCGACCGCGTTTCCGATGAGGATGCCGCCGAGCGCCGGCGAGACGACAACGTCGGCGCCGTCGAAGCGCGCGCCGAGGGCGTCGCCGAGTGACGCCGTGATGCGCGGATGTTCCAGGATCCGCGCGCACTGCAGATACGTGTCCGAGTGTCGCCCACTCGACAGCTTGAAATGCCCGGAATGCAAGACACCGTATCGCTCGAAAAGCTCGGTTACCTCGGCGGGATTCACGCGTTCTCCCCGTGCAGTTCGGCAACGATCGCGACGGCCGCGGCGCGCGGATCGGGCGCGTGCGTTATCGGTCGCCCGACGACGATGTGATCCGCGCCAGCATCGACGGCGTCCTTCGGCGTCGCGCCGCGCGCGTGCTCGTCGCTCGAGGAGCCGGCCGGACGTATGCCGGGCGTGACGATGACGAACCCGGCAGGCGTCACGGCGCGGACGCGCTCGATGTCTCGCGGGGCGCACACGACGCCGTCGCACCCGGCTTCGAGGGCGAGCGTCGCGAGATGCGGAACCGCCTCGCTCGTCTTCGGCAGTCCGATCTCGGCGAGATCATCGTCGTTCAGGTGCGTGAGGATAGTGACGGCGAGCAGCTTGGTCGGCGACGGTTTCGCCTGCACCGCCGCGTCGAGCATCGCGCGGCCGCCGAGCGCGTGCACGTTGACCATCCACGGCGCGACCACGTCGAGCGCGCGCAGAGCGCGTTCGACCGTCGTCGGGATGTCGTGCAGCTTCAGATCGAGGAACACCGGGGCTTCGATCGCCGACACTGCGCGCGGCCCTTCGGCGCTGAACAACTCGAGTCCTACCTTGTAGCCGCCGGGGACGTCACCGATCGTTCGCACGAGCGCGGTCGCTTCGTCGAGCGACGGAACGTCGAGCGCGACGATGAGCGGGTTCACAGCGGCACCTGGACCACGATCGTTCCGGCCGCCCGGTCGTGCAACGTCTGCTTGAGCTCACCCGAAAAGATGTAGAGAGCGTCGGCGACGGCGCCGAACGGGATCACCAGAAGGACGGTCATGACGAACCAGCGGATCGCTGCGGCTCCCATCGTGACCGGTTTCTGATCCGCAACGCGAGCGACGCGCGTTCCGCAGATCCGCTTCCCGATCGTGCTGCCCGATACCGACGTCAGCGCGACGTCGTTGGCGAACGAAAAGGCAAGAACCAACAGGTACAAGGACAATGCCGCGTCCGAGGCGGGGGCGCCGGGCTGCCGGAGCACGTAGGTCCAGAGCAGCAGTGGTGCGAGCAGGACGAAGCCGTCGATGATGCGGCCCGCAAGACGCAAGCCGAACGCCGCCACAGGGGCGACCTGCTGCTGGGGGGCGTTGAGAGGCGGATCGAGCTCGTTCATCCTTCGACCTTCACCTGCCCCCGGATCTGTTCGAGGCCGCTGAAGCCACGCTCCTCCAGATATGCGGCGATGCCGTCGCGAACCTTCGCGGCCGCTCGCGGGTCGTAGAAGTTCGCGGTCCCGACCGCGACGGCCGTCGCGCCGGCCAGGACCAACTCGATCGCGTGCTCCCCCGCGGCGACGCCGCCCATACCGATGATCGGAACATGGGGCATCGCGGAATGGACCTGCCAAATGCAGCGCACGGCGACCGGGCGGATCGCCGGTCCCGACAACCCTCCGGTTCCCGTCGACAGCTTGGGGCGGAACGTGCGCACGTCGATCGCCATCCCAAGCGTCGTGTTGATCAGCGATAGGCCGTCCGCGCCGGCCTTCACCGCGGCGTCCGCGATCGAGACGAGATCTGTCACGTCGGGCGACAGCTTGGCGAACACCGGCACCATGGAGACTTGCTTCACCGCCGCGCAGACCTCGGCCGCCTTCTCCGGTGCGAGAGCGAACATGAAGCCGCGGTCCTCGAGATTCGGGCACGACAGGTTCAGCTCGAGCGCGACCATCGGCGCGTCGCGAAGCCGCTCGGCGCACGCAACGTACTCCTCGACCGTGTGGCCGCCGATCGACGCGATGGCCGGTACGTTCCTCTTGTCGAGCCACGCGAGGTCTTTCGCGATGAACGCGTCGACGCCAGGATTCTGTAGACCGATCGCATTGAGCATGCCGGACGGCGTCTCGGCGCCGCGCGGTGGCGCGATCCCTTGCCGCGGCTTCAGTGTGACGGTTTTACAGACGACTGCGCCGAGCGCTCCAAGATCGACGAAGCGGCTCATCTCCTGCCCGGAGCCGAAGCAGCCGCTCGCCGTCAGGACCGGACTCGCGAGCCGGACGCCGGCGAGATCGATGGCGAGATCGGGAGTCATCATCCCCACGCCACCTGCGCTCCGTCGAAAACGGGTCCGTCGGTGCACGATCGAAGGAAGCGCGTCTCGCTGCTGCCGTTCACAGGGATGACGCAAGTCCAGCAGACGCCGATCCCGCACGCCATGAACTCCTCGACCGCGATCTCGCAAGGCACGTTCAGTTCTTTGGCTCTGTGGGAGACGGCCTCGAGCATCGGCATCGGACCGCAGGCGACGATCCTCTGCGCGCCACTGCGCTCGCGGGTCTCGGCGAGGACGTCCGTGACCAAGCCCTTCGTCCCGTGTGAGCCGTCCTCGGTCGTGATCGCGACGGAATCGAACATACGCGTCGCCTCGTCGGCGCCGAAGACGCGGGCTGCGCGCGCGGCGCCGAGGATCGCGTGGACCTCGTGCCCGGCAGGGCGGAGGCGTTCCGCGAGCAAGAAGAGCGGGGCGGCGCCGTAGCCACCGCCGACCGCGAGGGTCGGTCCGGCTCCCTCGAGCGCGAATCCCGTGCCGAGTGGTCCGGCGAGGCTCATCTCATCCCCCAGCGCGCGCGTCGCAAGCCAGCGCGTCCCCGCGCCGATCACGTCGAAGGCCACCGCGACCGTGTCGGACTCGGCGCGGAAGACCGAGAAGGGCCGGCGCAAGAGGTTCCCGGCTTCGAGCATCACGAACTGGCCGGGGATCGTGCGTCGCGCGATGTCTGGCGCGCGCAGCGTGAGGATCTGATACTCGCCGATGCGTTCGACCCCGACGACGCGACCGCGCGTCTCGACGGCGTCGGCCAGGGTGGCGCTCATCGTTGCGTGTACTCCTGCAGGCTCATCACACTCAGCTCTGAGCCGAGCATTTCTTCGATGCCTTGGACCGCGGCTTGAACGCCGGCCAGCGTCGTGATCGAGGGGACGCCGAAACGCACGGCCGCGGTGCGGATGTAGTCGCCATCGCGGCGCGGCCCGCTGCCCGACGGCGTGTTGATCACGAGATCCACCTCGCCCGCCGCGATCAAGTCGCCGACGTTCGGGTTCCCCTCCCCCACTTTCGCCACGGTATCGACGGCGACGCCGTTGCGTTGCAGCATCGCGGCAGTTCCCTCCGTCGCGAGGATCCGGAACCCGAGGCTCGCGAGCCGCTTCACCGGCAGGATGATCGCGCGCTTGTCGCGGTCGCGAACGCTGACGAAGACCGAGCCCTTGCGCGGCAAGCGCGCCGACGCAGCGTCCTCGGCCTTGGCGAAAGCGGCCCCGAACGTGCGGTCGATGCCCATGACCTCACCGGTCGACTTCATCTCGGGCCCGAGCAGCGTGTCGACGCCTGGGAACCGCGCGAACGGCAGGACGGCTTCCTTGACGGCTGTGTGTCTGATGCGGTCGCCGGCGTCCAGTGCGTCGCCCGCGGGCAGGAAGCCGGCCTTCCGCAGCGCAGCGATCGACTCGCCCACCATCACACGTGCCGCCGCTTTCGCGAGCTGCACGCCGGTGGCCTTCGCGACGAACGGAACGGTGCGCGACGCGCGCGGGTTCGCCTCGAGCACGTAGAGCGCGCCGTCCTTGACCGCGAACTGCACGTTGATCAGTCCACGGACGCCGAGAGCGCGCGCGATCGCCTCGACGGCGTCGCGGATCTGTTTCACCTGGGCCCGCGACAGGGTGTGCGGCGGTAAGACGCACGCCGAGTCGCCGGAGTGGATGCCGGCTTCCTCGATGTGCTCGAGCACGCCGCCGAGGAACAGCTCCTCGCCGTCGAAGAGCGCGTCGGCGTCGACCTCGATCGCGTCTTCCAGGAAACGGTCCAGGAACACTGGGTGGTCGGGCGAGATCGCGGTGGCGCTGCGCACGAACCCGGCGAGCGTGTCGTGTTCGTAGCAGATCTCCATCCCGCGGCCGCCGAGCACGTAGCTCGGCCGCACGAGCACCGGGTATCCGATGCGGTCGGCGATCTGCTGCGCCTCCTCGACCGAGTGGGCGAGACCCCACGGCGCATGGGCGAGGCCGAGCTCCTTGAGGACGTCGCCGAAACGGCCGCGGTCCTCGGCCAGGTCGATCGCGTCCGGCGGGGTGCCGAAGATGTTGACGCCCGCGGCGGCGAGTCTTCCGGCGAGCTTCAGCGGCGTCTGGCCGCCGAGCTGCACCATGACTCCCTCGGGCCTCTCGGCTTCGACGATCGCGAGGACGTCCTCGAACGTGAGCGGCTCGAAGTACAGGCGGTCGGAGGTGTCGTAGTCGGTCGAGACGGTCTCGGGGTTGCAGTTGACCATGATCGTCTCGTAACCCGCCTCGCGCAGTGCGACGGACGCGTGCACGCAGCAGTAGTCGAACTCGATCCCCTGACCGATCCGGTTCGGCCCCGACCCGAGGATCATCACCTTCGGTTTCGTGCCGGGACGGACCTCGGTTTCCTCCTCGTAGGTCGAGTAGTAGTACGGCGTGTAGGCCTCGAACTCGGCCGCGCAGGTGTCGACGGTCTTGAACACGGGCTCCACGCCGGCTTGCTTCCGCGCGGCGCGCACGCTGTCTTCCGTCGAACCCGACAGGTTCGCGAGCTGAACGTCTGAGAAACCGAGGCGCTTCGCGCGGCGCAGCGCGTCCGGCGACAGGCCCGCCGCAACGCCGATCTCGATACGGGCCCGCGTGATCTCGGCCATCTGCGAGCAGAACCACGGATCGATGCCCGTCGCCTGCGACACCTGCTCGACCGTCGCTCCCACGCGCAGCGCCGCCTCCACGCCGAAGAGCCGATCGGGGCTCGGCCGCGCGATCGATTCGAGCAACTCCTCTTTGCTCGCGTCCGGGTCTTTACCGTCGCCGTTCAGGCCCATGCGGTCCTGCTCGAGCGAACGGATCCCCTTCTGCAGCGCCTCCTTGAAGGTCCGGCCGATCGCCATCGCTTCGCCGACGGACTTCATGCTCGTCCCGAGCTCTTGTGAGCTGCCGGGAAACTTCTCGAAGGCGAACCGCGGGATCTTGACGACGACGTAGTCGATCGTCGGTTCGAAGCTCGCCAGCGTCTCGCGCGTGATGTCGTTCGGAATCTCGTCGAGCCGGTACCCCACCGCGAGCTTCGCCGCGATCTTGGCGATCGGGAAACCCGTCGCCTTGGACGCCAGCGCGCTCGACCGCGACACGCGCGGGTTCATCTCGATGATCACCTGGCGGCCGGTCTTCGGGTTGACGGCGAACTGGATGTTCGACCCGCCGGTGTCGACGCCGATCGCCCGGATGCAGCGGATCGAGGCGTCGCGCATCTCTTGATACTCGGCGTCGGTAAGGGTCTGCGCCGGCGCGACGGTGATCGAGTCGCCGGTGTGCACGCCCATCGGGTCGAGGTTCTCGATCGAGCAGATGATCACGACGTTGTCGGCCATGTCGCGCATGACCTCGAGCTCGTACTCCTTCCACCCGAGGACGCTCTCTTCGACCAGCACCTCGCCGATGCGGCTGTGGGTGATGCCCTCACCGGCGATGCGCGCAAGCTGGTCTGGGTTCCAGGCGACGCCGGAGCCGCCGCCGCCGAGCATGAAGGACGGCCGCACGATGACCGGGTACCCGATGTCTTCGGCGATCGCGAGCGCTTCGGCCGTCGAGTACGCCCAGCCGCTGCACGGCAGGTCGATGCCGGCCGCCTCCATCACCTGTTTGAACTGGCGCCGGTCCTCACCGCGCATGATCGCGTCGAGCCGCGCGCCGATCAGCTCGACGTCGAACTTCTCGAGCACGCCGGTCTCGGCCAGCTCGACCGCGGTATTCAGCGCCGTTTGCCCGCCGAGCGTCGGCAGCAGAGCCTGCGGCCGTTCGCGCTCGATGACCTTCGCCACCGTCTCCGCGGTGATCGGCTCGAGGTACGTCCGGTCGGCGAACTCTGGGTCGGTCATGATCGTCGCGGGGTTCGAGTTCACGAGAACGACGCGGTAGCCCTCGGAGCGCAGCACGCGACACGCCTGCGTGCCCGAGTAGTCGAACTCGCAGGCTTGCCCGATGACGATCGGGCCCGACCCGACGATGAGGATCGTTTCGAGGTCGTCGCGGCGCGGCACTAGGCCTCGCTCCCTTCCCGGCGGCCGAGCATCGTGACGCCGTAACGCTCCGCGACCGCGGCGACCGCGGTCGGGCCGGCGATGAACGCCTCGGACGCGTCGTTGAAGAAGCGCTCGAAGCCGGGCGGAGAGACCATCGAGAGGTGTCGCCCGGAGGCCGTCGCCGTGTAGCTGTGCGGAACGCCGCGCGGCGCGAACACGAACGAGCCGGGCTTCGCCTCGAACGTCTCCTCGCCCACCGTGACGCTGAACTCGCCGTCGAGAACGAAGAACATCTCGTCCTCGCGCTCGTGCACGTGCGCTGAGGGGCCGTTCCCCTTAGGCGTGCGCGTCTCCATGACGCTGAACAGGCCGCCGGTGTCCTCGCCGCGCGCGCGGATCAGCGCGATCTGGCCCATGAAATGGACCCGCTCGCCCTGGCCCGGGTCCGACCGGAACGCTCCGGCCATCAGCGCCAGCCCTCGTACAGGCCCTTACCCATGTACTCGGCGAAGATCGCGCGGTTCTCGGCCGGCGTGAGCAGTCCCATCGCGATCGCGAACCGGCTCATGCCCTCGAGCGACGCGACGATCGACCGCAGCTTCTCCGAGGGCGCGCGGCCCTTCGCCTCGGACGCGAAGTTCGCTTCCTCGGTGAGCTTGGACTTGAGCTCCAGGGCTTTGTCGAACTCCGCGCGCAGAACCTCGGCGGCTTTCCGGGCGAGAACTTCATCGGCCTTCGAGCGCTTGGGCGGCGGCGCGGTCGGCTTCGTCGGCGCCCCGAGCTTCCGCAGGCCGCCCTGTTTCTCGGTCACGCGCCCTCCCGCATCAGCCGGACGAATTCCTCGAAGAGGTAACGCGCGTCGTGAGGACCGGGGGCCGCTTCGGGGTGATACTGGACGCTGAACGCCGGCGCGTCGAGGCAACGCAGTCCCTCGCACGTCCCGTCGTTGAGGTTCGTGTGGGAGACGACCGCGCGCCCGACGTCGGTGCGCAGAGAGCCGTCGCGGTCGGCGTCGAACGACGCGGGGTCGACGGCGAAGCCGTGGTTGTGGCTTGTGATCTCGACCGTGTTCGTCGCGTGCCGCTTCACCGGCTGGTTGATCCCGCGGTGCCCGAACTTCAGCTTGTAGGTCTTCCCGCCGAGCGCGAGACCGAGGATCTGGTTGCCGAGGCAGATCCCGAACAGCGGCGTTCCGCTCTGGAGGACCTTCCTCGTATTCTCGATCGCCACGCGCACCGCGGCCGGGTCGCCGGGGCCGTTCGACAGGAAGACGCCGTCGTAGGCTTCGCGCGCGAGATCCTCCGCCGGATGACTGGCCGGGAACACGGTGACGTCGCAGCCGTGCGCGGCGAGCAGGCGCAGGATGTTGAACTTGATCCCGTAGTCGTAGGCCGCGACGCGGAAGACCTTGCCATCCTCGCGCGGCGTCGGGTCGATGTTGGTCACCTCGGCGGCGCGGTACGGCTCGGGCGTCGTCACCGGGTCGACCAGGTTCAACCCGGTCATCTCCGGGCTCTTCAACACCTCGTCGCGCAGCGCGCGCTCGTCGAGGATCTGCGTCGAGATCGCCGCGCGCATCGCGCCGAGCGAGCGGATGTGCCGCGTGAGCCTCCGGGTGTCGACGTCGTCGATGCCGATGACGCCGCTCTCGGCCAGGTAATCGTGCAGCGCGCCGGTCGCGCGCCAGTTCGAGTGGTTCCGGACTGCCTCGCGGACGACGAAACCGGCGACGCGCACGCGGCTCGATTCGACGTCCTCGTGGTTCACGCCGTAGTTGCCGATGTGCGGGTACGTCATCGTCACGATCTGCCCGTGGTACGAGGGGTCGGTGAGCACCTCCTGGTACCCGGACAGGGCCGTGTTGAAGACGACCTCGCCGGGTGCGGTCCCGCGCGCGCCGAACGAGCGGCCGCGGAACGCCGAGCCGTCCTCGAGGACGAGGAGAGCCTCCGTCACTTCTTGCCCGCGGCCTTCCGCGCCTGACCCTTCGCCAGAGCCTTGCGCTTCGCCCGATCGCGCTTCGCGCGTTCCCGATCCTTCGCCCAGCGCCGCGGCGCCCGGTCTCCCTTACCCATGAACGACCTCCCCATCCTTGACGGTGAACGTCCCTCGCAGAATCGTGTGCACCACCTTCCCTTGAAGCTTGCGGCCGGCGAACGGTGTGTTGTCGCTGAGCGACGAAAGCCGCGAGGCGTCGACGATCCAGCGCTTCTCGGGATCGAAGACGACGAGCGTCGCCGGCCCGCCGGCCGCGATGGCGCCGTGCCCGTCGAGCCCGCGGATGCGCGCCGGTGTGGTGCTCATCGTTCGGACGAGATCCGAGAGCGTCATGCGGCCGGTCGCGACGAGCTCGGTGAGGACGACGCCGAGCGCCGTCTCGAGCCCGAGCATCCCGGGCGGCGCCTTGTCGAACTCGCGCTCCTTGTCCTCACGCGCATGCGGCGCGTGATCGGTCGCGACACAATCGATCGTGCCGTCGATCAGCGCAGCGCGCAGCGCGTCCACGTCGGCGCGCGAGCGCAACGGGGGCGCGACCTTGTAGACCGGATCGAACGACGCGACGAGTGTGTCGGTCAGCGACAGGTGGTGCGGCGTCACCTCGGCGGTCACCCGGATCCCTTGCGCCTTGGCGGCGCGGATCAGCTCGACCGACCCCGCCGTCGAGACGTGCGGGACGTGCAGGCGGCTGCCGGTGAGGCGCGTCAGCGCGAGGTCGCGCGCGATCACGAGCTCCTCGGCTTCGTCGGGGATCCCCGGGAGCCCGAGCAACCCGGAAACCTCGCCTTCGTTCATCGCCCCGCCCTCGGCAAGCCCGCCGTCCTCGGCGTGATTGGCGACGATCGCGTCAAACACCTTCGCGTACTCCAGCGCGCGTCGCATCAGCCCTGAGTCCTGCACGCACTTGCCGTCGTCGGAGAAGAAGTTCACGCCGGCCTTGGAGTCGTGCATCTCTCCGAGCTCGGCGAGCTGCTCGCCCTTGAGATCGACGGTCAGCGCGCCGACCGGGAAGACATCGACGAGCCCAACCGCGCGGCCGGTGTTGAACACCTGCTCGACGACGGCCGCGGAATCGGCAACTGGGTTCGTGTTCGCCATCGCGCAGACCGCGCCGTACCCGCCGAGCGCCGCGGCGCGCGATCCGCTCTCGATCGTCTCGGCGTCCTCGCGCCCCGGCTCGCGCAGATGTGTGTGCAGGTCGACGAACGCCGGCGCGACAACGAGTCCGGAGCAGTCGACGGCGGTTCCGCCGTTGGCGTCGAGGCCGGCGCCCACCTCCGCCACGATGCCCTTCTCGATGCGGACGTCCAGAGCCGCGACGGTGCCGGACGCGGGATCGACGAGCCGCCCGCCGGTGAGGAGGATCGCCTTAGCCGGCATCCGGGCCGCCCTCCTTCACCTCGGGGCCGCCGAGCATCAGGTACAGCAGCGCTTGCCGAACCGCGATCCCGTTCGTGACCTGATCGGTGATGACGCTGCGCGGGAACTCCGCGACGTCGGCGGCGATCTCGACGCCGCGATTCATCGGTCCGGGGTGCATGATCAGCGCACGCTCCGGGAGCAACGCTGCGCGGCGCCGGTCCAGGCCCCACAGGCGCGCGTACTCACGCAGCGAGGGCACGTAGCCCTTCTTCTGGCGCTCGAGCTGCATCCGTAGCAGATAGCAGACGTCGAGCTCGGGCAAGATCGGATCGAGGTCGGTCGCCACGCGCACGCCCCACGAGGCAACGCCCGGCGGCAACAGCGTCGGTGGGCCGACGATGGTCACGTCGGCACCCATCGTCTGGAGCCCGAGGACATCGGACCGCGCGACGCGGCTGTGCAAGACGTCGCCGACGATCGCGACGCTTAGCCCGGCGAAGCTCGGATGGTGCTGTCGGATCGTGAACAGGTCGAGGAGCGCCTGCGTCGGATGCTCGTGCATGCCGTCGCCGGCGTTGATCACGCTCGCGCTCACCCATTCGGCCAGCCGGTGCGGCGCGCCGGCCGAGGAATGCCGGGCGATGATCGCGTCGACGCCCATCGCCTCGATCGTCTGCGCCGTGTCCTTGAGCGATTCGCCCTTCTCGACGCTCGAGCCGCCGGCGGCGAAGTTCAAGACGTCTGCGCTGAGCCGCTTGGCGGCGAGCTCGAAGCTCGTGCGCGTGCGGGTGGAGGCTTCGTAGAAGAAATTGACGACGGTCTTGAGGCGCAGCGTCGGGTACTTGCGGCCCATGTTCTCGCGGAAGGCCTCGGCGGTCTTGAGGACGCGTTCGATGCCGTCGGCGTCGAGGTCGCGGATCGAGAGGAGGTGCTTGATCACGTGGCCACTCCCCTGGCCGGCTTCACGGCCACCTCGCCGAGGACGACCGCATCCTCGCCCTCGACCTCGGCGACGCGGACCTGGACCTCTTCGTGGTGGGCGGTCGGGATGTTCTTGCCGACGTAGTCGGCGCGGATCGGCAGCTCACGGTGCCCGCGGTCGACCAGCACGGCGAGCTGCACCGAGTTCGGCCGCCCCAGATCGATCAGCGCGTCGAGCGCGGCCCGGATCGACCGGCCGGTGTACAGCACGTCGTCGACGAGAACGACGATCTTCCCGTCGATGTCGGGCACGCGCACCGGGACGAGAGGCGCGGGCTCGCGCAGGCCGATGTCGTCGCGGTAAAGGCCGATGTCGAGCGACCCGGTGGGGACGCTCACACCTTCGATCTCGGCGATGCGCTCGGCGAGGCGGTTCGCGAGGTGAACGCCGCGCGTCAGGATCCCGACGAGCACGACGCGCGAGGCGCCCTTGTTCTTCTCGATGATCTCGTGCGCGACGCGCGCCAGGGCGCGGGACACATCGTCCGCGTCCATGACCGTCGCTTTCGGTGTGAAGTCGGTCAGGCGCGTCGCCTCCCCCCGATGGCGCGAGGGCCCGGGGGGAAAGAGGGCATGAAAAACGCCTGCCGCGGCTCGCGCGTGCAGGCTCGGTTGTCTCTCACTGGCCTCTCCCTTCCGGGCCTCTCTGGACCCGCTCTTAAAGGGCTACGTCACTATAGCAGGCCGTCAAGCGCGAGCGTGCTCCCGCGCGACGCGGCCGAGCAAGCCGTTCACGAACCGTCCGGAGTCCTCGGTCGACAGGATCTTGGCCAGCTCGACCGCCTCGTTGATCGCGGCGGCCGGCGGAACGTCCGGGCGGTGCAGCAACTCGAAGATGCCGATGCGGAGCAGGTTCCGGTCGACGATCGGCATGCGCTCGAGCGCCCACCGGTCGGCATAGCGGCGGATCAGATCGTCGAGCTCGGCGCGGTGCTCTTCGACGCCTTCGACGAGCTCGCGCGTGAAGTCGGGGACGCCGGCCTCGTCGGCCAGAACCTCGGGGACGGCGCGATCGAGCGCATCGGCGGCGTGCAGGATGTCGAGCGCGCGCTTGCGGGCTTTCGTGCGCGGGAGCATGCCCCCTACTGCACGCGGGTCAGGTACTCGCCGCTGCGTGTGTCGACCTTGACCTTGTCGCCGGTCTCGACGAAGAGCGGCACCTGGATCGTCGCGCCCGTCTCGAGGGTCGCGGGTTTGGTCGCGCCGGACACGCGGTCGCCCTTCACGCCGGGATCGGTGTGCTTGATGGAGAGCTCGACGGACGCCGGAAGCTCGATCGAGATCGGCTTGCCCTCGTGCATCGCGACGTAGACGGCTTGATTCTCGACGAGCCACTGCGTGCCATCGCCGAGGATCGCGTCATCGATCGGCATCTGGTCGTAGGTCTGCGCGTCCATGAACACCCAACTCGTGCCGTCGTGGTACAGGTACGTCATCTCACGCTTGTCGAGGATCGCCTGATCGACCTTCACGCCCGCGTTGAACGTACGCTCGACGACCGCGCCGGTCCTCACGTTCTTGAGTTTGCTGCGCACGACGGCCTGGCCCTTCCCCGGCTTGTGGTGCTGGAAGAACTGCACCTGCCAGAGCTGGCCCTCGATGTTGAGGACCATCCCGTTCTTTAGATCGTTCGTCGAAACCATGGCTAGACCGTGATCAACTCCTTCGGGGACCGCGTGAGGATATCGCAGCCGCCGTTGGTCACGATGACGAGGTCCTCGATACGGACGCCCCCGAGACCCGGGAGATAGATGCCCGGCTCCACGGTGATCGCCATGCCATCGCTCAGCAGGTCGTCGCTCCCACGACGGACCGTCGGCGCCTCGTGGACCTCGAGTCCGCACCCGTGGCCGGTGCCATGTCCGAACGTGTGGCCCGCCTTCTCGACGATGGAACGCGCGGCGTCGTCGACCGCGCCGGCGTTCTTGCCCGATGCAACGGCGTCGACTCCTGCCTGCTGCGCTTCGCGGACGATCTCGTAGATCTTGGCCATCTCTGGGTCGGGCGCGCCGAACGCGATCGTACGCGTCATGTCCGAGTGGTAGCCGTCGAACGTGGCGCCGAAGTCGAGCTTGATCAGGTCGCCGCGCTTCAGCCGTCTCTCGCCCGGGTGGTGGTGCGGCTCGGCCGCGCTCTCGCCGAAGGCGACGATCGTTGGGAACGACAAGCCGTCCGACCCGGCGCGACGCATGGTGTCCTCGAGCTCCGCCGCAACATCGGTCTCGGTCATCCCTTCCTTCAAACGGCCGAGCAGCGCGCTCAGGCCTTCGTCGCCGAAGGACGCAGCCCGCCGCAGTTTCTCGACCTCGGTCGGATCTTTGACCTTGCGCAACTCCTCGACGACCCCGGTCGTTTCGACGAGAGCCATGGCGGGCATCTGCTCACGCCACTGTTTGGCTTGATCGAGGGTGACGTGCGCGGCCTCGACCGCAAGCTTGTTGATCCCGGCGGCGAGCACCTCGCGCGCGAGAACCTTCTCCTCGCCAGGGCCCGGGATCACGCGCCGGCAGTCCGGAACTTCGCGCCCGGACTGGACCGCGTACCGCGAGTCGGTGAAGAAAACGTCCTCTGCCCCGACGAGGACCGTGCCGGCGCTGCCCGAGAAACCGGTTAGGTACCGGACGTTCACCAGCTTCGTCACGAGCATCGCGTCGGCGCCGAGCTCCGGCAGCCGATCGCGGATCCGATCCCTGCGCTGTTCTGTCATGGCCTCACGATACCTGCCAGCGCTTCGAGCGCCATCCGGTAGCCGCCGACGCCGAGCCCCGCGATGACGCCTTTCGCAACGCCGGAGACGAGCGAGAGACGGCGGAAGGGCTCGCGCGCGTGGATGTTGGAGATGTGAACCTCGACGATGGGAAGTCCGGTCGCGGCGAGGGCGTCGCGCAGAGGATGCGAGAAGTGCGAGAGCGCCGCCGGGTTTATGACGATCCCCGCGACGCCGTCGCCGGATGCTTTCGCCACCTTCGCGACGATCGCGTCTTCGTCGTTGGACTGGAAACACTCGGCGTCGAGACCGAGGCCTTCGGCCCAGCCGGCGATGAGCTTCTCCAGCTCGGCGAGCGTCGTCGAGCCGTAGATCTCCGGCTGGCGCGTGCCGAGCTTGTCGAGGTTGGGCCCGTTGACGACGAGGACGCGTCTCATGCGACCCACGCGTACGCTCTCTCGATCGCGTCGCGCGGCACGTCCGAGACGATGCGCGCCCGCCCGAGCGCCTCGAGAACGACGAACCGCATCCCCGCGTCGTACTTTTTGTCGCCGCGCATGACCTCGAGCACGGCCTTCAGTGGGATGTCGCCCGCGCCGCGCGTCGGCAACCCGAGCGCCTCGAGAACGCGGCGGTGCTCGCCCATCCAGTTCTCGAACCCGAGCTCCGCGGCCAGCGCGGCAGCGAACGTCATGCCGATCGCAACCGCCTCGCCGTGGCGCCAGCGCTCGTATCCGCCGAGCGCCTCGAGCGCATGCCCGAGCGTGTGCCCGTAATTGAGCGTCGCGCGCTCCCCCCGTTCGGTCTCGTCGCGTTCGACCACGCGCACCTTCACCTCCGCAGCGCGCGCGACGACATCGGTGAGGACATCCGGGTCGCGGCCGAAGATCGCGTCGCGCTGTGCGACGAGAAGCTCGGCCAAAGGCGGGTCCGCCAGGAAAGCGTGCTTGACCACCTCGGCGAGGCCCGATCGCAATTCCTCTTCCGGCAGCGTCGCGAGCGCGGTCACGTCGGCGAGGACCACGATCGGCTGGTGGAAGGCGCCGACGAGGTTCTTTCCGCCCAGGTTGATGCCCGTCTTCCCGCCGATCGCGGCGTCGACCTGCGCCAGGAGTGTCGTTGCCAGGTGGGCCACGGCCACGCCGCGGTGATAGACGGCAGCGGCGAACCCGGCGACGTCCGTTGCCACGCCGCCACCGAGGCCAAGGACCAGGTCGCCGCGGTGGAGGCCGGCGTCGGCGAAGCCGCGCAGCAGCGCCTCGATCTGCGTAAAGTCCTTCGACCGCTCCCCCGGCTCGAACGTGAACGTCTTCAACTGGAGAGGCCGGTCGGCGAAGCTCGCGGCGGCGCGCTCACCTTGGAGCGCGAACACGTCGGCGTCGGTCACGAACGCTGCGATCTCGGTGCGCTCCGGAAGTGGGATCAGCTCCGCAGCGCGTTCGAACAGTCCCGGACCGACCCACACCGAGTACGACCGCGAGGGCGTGGCGACCTTTATCTCGACCGGCTCGGTCACGCGAGCTTCTCCGCGATCTCGGTCGCGATCTCTGCCGGCGAACGGCCGTCGGTGTCGACCACCAGATCGGCCGCCGTCTCGTACGCGGGCGCGCGCTCGGCCAGGAGCTTCGGTACGGCCGTCTTCGGATCGCCGGCCAGAAGCGGACGGCCCTCGCCGTTGCCGAGCCGGGCGACGAGCTCGTCCGGCGAGGTCCGCAGGTACACGATCGGACCGGCACCCTTCAGAACCCCATAGTTGCGGACCGAGAGGATCGCGCCGCCGCCGCAGGCAACGACCTGCTTCGGGCGCGCGGCGGCACGCACGACGGCGTCGCGCTCCCGCACGCGGAAGCCCTCCTCGCCTTCGGCCGCGAAGAGGTCCGCCACGCTGCGGCCGGACGCTTCGACGACCATCGCGTCGGTGTCGCAGAACTCGAACCCCAGGCGATCGGCGAGCGCCCGGCCCACAGCCGTCTTGCCGGCGGCCATGAACCCGATCAGAACGACGCTCCGCGGCGGCATAGGAACCCCGGCACTAACGCGCCGCGATGTCGTCGAGATACGCGCGCAGGTTGCGCCGCGTCTCGGCGAGCGAGTCGCCGGCGAACTTCTCGAGCACCGCCTCGGCTAGCACGAACGCCACCATCGATTCACCGACGACGCCCGCGGCGGGGACGGCGCAGACGTCGGAGCGCTGCGTGATCGCAACGGCTTCTTCCTTCGTGGCGACGTCCACCGTCTGCAACGGGCGAGAGAGTGAGGACAACGGCTTCATCGCGGCGCGCATGCGCAGCGGTGCGCCGGTCGTCATGCCGCCCTCGGTACCGCCCGAGCGCGCGGTGGCGCGGTCGTAACCGCCCTCCGGCGTCCACGAGATCTCGTCGTGCGCCTGCGATCCCGGTGTGCGTGCGATCTCGAAGCCCGGCCCGATCTCGACGCCCTTGATCGCGTGGATACTCATCAGAGCCTGCGCGAGGCGGCCGTCGAGCTTGCGGTCCCAGTGCACGTGCGAACCCAGCCCGGGCGGGAGTCCGTACGCGACGACCTCGAACACCCCGCCCAGCGTGTCGCCGCGCTTGCGCGCTTCCTCGATAACGTGCCGCATCTCGTCCTCGGCCTTTGTGTCGAGCGTACGCAGCTCCGACGCGTCGACGCGCTCGAGCTCGTCGGGACCCGGGATCTCGTTCGCCCGTGACCGTACGCCGCCGACCTCGATCACGTGGGACAGCACGGTCGCGCCGAGCCCGCCCAGGAACGCCTTGCACACCGCACCGACCGCGACGCGCGCAGCCGTCTCGCGGGCGCTGGCGCGCTCGAGCACGTTGCGCGCGTCGCCGAACCCGTACTTCTGCATGCCCACGAGGTCGGCGTGACCCGGACGCGGACGCGACAGAGCGGCGTCCTCGAGCTCCGCGTCTTCCTCTTCGACGGCCATGATCTGCTGCCACTTAGGCCACTCGGTGTTGTGGATCACCATCGCGATCGGCGAGCCGATCGTGCGGCCGTGCCGGACGCCGCCGAGGATCTCGAGGCGATCCTCTTCGAGCTTCATCCGCGTCCCGCGGCCGTAGCCCATCCGGCGACGTGCGAGCTCGGCCCGCACCTGCTTCCCGGAGACGGGCACGCCGGCGACCATCCCCTCGAGCACCGCCGTGAGCGCGGGCCCGTGGGACTCGCCTGCCGTCAGGAACCTCAGCATTTCCCTCATATTACCCGGGCTTTTGGCCCCCTCTTCTCGAAAAGTCCGGGGGACGGCCGGACCGTCGGGCCGTCCCCCGCTGGGGAAGTGCCCCGCGGCCGCAGCTCCCCCTAAGAGCCGACCGCGGGGCGACCCTTACTTCAAGACCTCCTGCCCCACGCACAATGTGAAGGACTCGTCGGCGAACACGAACGTGCCGCAGCTCGCCTGCAGATCTTTGACCAGATAGGAGCCGGCGAACGTCTCGCCCTCCTTGACCTCGTACTCCGTTGAGTCCACCTCCACCGTCGCGGTGCGATCGCTGCCCGACCCGCTGATGTCGACGAGGGTCACGCGCTGGCTGTCGCGGGTTCCGCCCGATGACGGCCCACCGGTCGTGCCTCCGGTCGTCGCGCCGCCGGTCGTTCCACCGGTTGTGCCGCCGCCGTCCTCGCCGCCGGTAACGACGAGCGGCCGGAAGGGATCCTTGCCCTCGAAGACCTCGAAGGTCTCCGGGACGGCGGGCGATGCGGTCGGCGTCGCCGAAGGAGCCGCCGTCGTGGTCGGGCGTGTGGGCGTCGTCGGGAAGCCTTCGATCTCCTCCTCGCCGCCGCCCGATAGGAACAGCAGATAGACGATCCCGAGCAGCGCGACGATGCCGACGATGATGATCAGCATGCGCTCGCGCGGCTGGAGCCGCTGCCAGCGTCCGCCGCCGTCCATCTCAACACTCATCGCACGATCCTCATGGGGTCGGGCTCGCGGCCGGGGCCGGCGCCGCCGACCCGCCGCTCACCGTTGCGTTGGGCTGAACCACGTACATACGGAACGTCAAGGTCGACGACAGGGAGGTCAGACCGGTCAGCGGGTCCGACTCGGGCGCGATCGAGATCGACGTGACCTCGACCACGCGCTGCAGGTCCTCGAGCCGCGTCAGGAAGGTCTCGAGTCGGAAGAAGCCTCCGCGCACCAGGATGTTGACCCCGATCGTCTGCACGCCGTTGGCGTCGGTCAGGTTCGCCGGCGGGCTCGGTGCGATCGACACCAGGTCCATCCCCGACGCCGACGCGGCCGTCTGCAACTGCCGGATCATCGCCGGCAGGTCGGGCGTCGTCGGCAACAGCCGGTCGAAGACGGCCAGGCGCGCCTGCGTTTGCGGCTGCTGGCGCTGCGCTTCTTTGAGCTGCGCCAAGCGGATCCGCAGCGAGGATGCTTGATCCTGCTCCGCCTGCACCTGGTCGCGAACCTCGGTGATCTCCGACAGCTTCGGCTTCAGGAGGAAGACGAAGAAGATCAGCACGATCGCGAGACCGGCGACGGCGGCGAGCACGTACTGACGCCTCATGGCGCGCGCTTCCCTCCCGGCTGGTTACGCCGCAGAGCCGACTGCGAGAGCTGCAAGGACGAGTTGAACGTGACCGTCGTCGCGGCCTTGGCGGACAGCGACAGGTACGGGAACGCGAACTCACGGACCCCGGCGACGCGCGACAGCCACTTGGCCACGTCGAGATGGGTGAAGGTATTCCCGGTGACCTGGATGGTTCCGACCGGGGCGTTCGTCGTCACCGGCGTTCCGGGCGTCGGGGCCTGCACCGAGCCCGACAGATTCGACAGCCACACGTCCGACGGGATCACGAGGCTGATGTCGTTGAGCAGGACGCTCCAGCGCACCTCGTTCGACGTCAGTCGATCGAGGAGCTGCTCCTTCGTCCGCAACGTCTGTTGCAGCGTCGCGAAGCTCTGCAGACTGCTGATCTGACGCTGCAGCGCCGAGTTCTGACGCTTCGCGTCCTCGAGGTTGCCGCGCTCGCCGGAGAGGCGCGCGGCTTGGACCAAGAACACGATGATCAGCAGGGCGACGAGGCCGAGCCCTGCCGCCCCCAGGGCGACCGTGATCTGGCGTGCGCGACGGCGCTGCGCGATCTCGGGAGGAAGAAGGTTGATCTGGCGCATCATCCCTCCCGCATCGCCAGCCCGATCGCGACCGCGGACACGGCCGACATCTGGGCCAGCTCGTCGGGCGTTTGTGAGACCTTTCCGATGCGGACGCGCGTCAGCGGCTGCCCCTCTTCGACGGGAAGGTGCAGCCCCGATGCGAGCCGTTCGTGCAGACCCGGCAGCTTGGAAGCGCCGCCCGTGATGATCACGGTCGTGATGCGTCCCGCGCCCGTCTGCGTCAGGTAGTAATCGATCGAGCCGCGTACCTCGTCGATGAACGCGGCGGCGCGCTGCTCGATGATCTTGGCCGCTCCCTCAACCGGCACCGGCCCGCCCTCGGACGAGACGCCGACACGCGCCTTGACGCTCTCCGCCTCGGCCCAGTCGATGCTCAAGCCCGAGACGAGCGCGTCGGAGATGTCGTCGCCGCCCATCGGCAAGATGCGAACGAAGCGCGGGCGGCCCTGCTCGTGGACGACGATGTTCGTCACGCCGGCGCCGATGTCGATCAGCGCCTCACCGTCGCGGGCACCGAGCAATGGCGTGGTCGACGCGAGCGCGCGCATGTCGGCGAAGGGGCTGAGATCGACGACGGCCGGGTCGAAACCCGCCTCCTGGGCGACGGTTACGAAGGTCGTGACCATGTCGCGCTGTGCGGCAACCAGAAGGACCTTGAGCATCCGGTCGCCGTTCTCGGCGCTGAACTCATCGAGCACCTGATAGTCGAGGATCGCGTCCTCGATCGGGATGGGGATGTACTCCTGCGCCTGGAACTGCAGGGCGCCCTTCAGCTCGTCCTCCTCCATCGCCGCCATGTCGATCTGGCGCACGACGACTTTCTGGTTGGCGATGCCGAGGGCTGTGCTCTTCACGGAGAACCGGCCC
>JBASRP010000298.1:0-8842 GCA_049273905.1 Actinomycetota bacterium | reverse complement strand
CTACTCCTTCAGCGCGTCCGCGCCCACGACGGGGGTCGCGAACCTAACCGGCGCAGAGGTCTCCGACGCCTCTCCCGGACAGGGCAGGCTAACCTACAGCTTCTCTGGGACGCCGCCGAAGATCGCGAGCATCACCGATACCGCGAACCGAGCGATCCAGTTCATTTGGGCGTGCGCGAGCGCGCTGCTCTGCATGACCGGACCCGATGGCGTGATGTGGAAGTACGTCGGCGACGGCGCCGGCGGCACGAGTGGAAGGCTGGCGACGGTAAACAACGGCATCCGCGATGTTCTGAAGATCACCTACGACGGGTCGGGGCGGCCGCAGAAGATCCAGAACGCCAACGATCTCAACCCTGGCGCGGCGAGTCCGGGTTATGACGGGACGCACGCCATCACCATTGGCTACGACACGGCCTCGCCGGCGCGGGTCCAGACCGTGACGGAAGGGCCGGTGACGGGACAGACGCCGGCGACGGCGACCTGGACCCTCGCCTACAACGGGGCTGCTTCGACCGATCCGACCGCCAACCACGGCGGAGCGCGCCCCGCCGACGGATACACGACCCTCACGGCGCCGGGGGCCAGCGCCTCGTCGAAGGTCTATTTCGATCATCTGGGCCGGACGATGGAATCGGTCGACGAGCTGCTCCACGCGACGCAGGTCGCCTACAACGACCACGATCAGCTCCTATGGTCTGAAGACGCCGACGGCAATCCCACCGACAACGTCTACGACGCCGTCAATGATGTGCTGCTGACGACGACGGGACCGGATCCCGATGGCGGAGGGCCGTTGACCCGACCCGTGACGAGCTACCGCTACGACGAGACGGCGACCGGCACTACGGGGACGCCGGGGCCGGCGATGCAGGGTTTGCAGGCCTCCTACTACGACAACAAGAACCTAGCTGGGCGGCCGACCGCGCGGAAGACGGATTCCACGGTGAATTTCGATTGGGTGGCCGGTAAGCCGGCGGAGCTAACGGGTGACAGTGACACATTCTCGGTGCGCTGGAGCGGCAACGTCGATATTCCGACGACCGGCGACTATACGTTCACGCTCGAAGCAGACGATGGTGTGCGTCTAACGATCGACACAGGCTCCGCTATGGTCGCTGTGATCGACAGCTGGGTCGACGGCGCCATCACGCGTGTCTCGCCCGCGGTGAATCTCGCGGCGGGTCTCCACAAGATCACACTGGACTATTACGAGAACACGGGCAATGCCAAAGTCAAGCTCCGGTGGGAGTGCGCGACCTGCAGCATCGACGAGCAGGTTATCCCCGCGTCCGCGCTGCGGCCGGGATGGATGAATCAGACCTCAGTGGTGGATCCCTCGGGCGTCGTCGCGTTCCATCATTTCAACGATCCGGCGGCCGGGAAGGCGGACTACGATCTGATCAAGGTTGGGGGCGTCAATCACATCACAGCCTACGAATACGAAGCCCAACCGAGCCTGGGGAGGCTCACGCGCAAGTTCCTGCCGAAAGGAAACGCGAGCCGAAGCATTGATTCGAGCGGGAACCTGCAAGGCAGCGGCGATACGGCCTACTCCACGACCTGGACCTACTATGGGATGACCGAAACCGCGGCTCCGCCGGCGGCTTGCGGCGTCGGTCCAGCGGTGACGCAAGCGGGCCTGCTCAAGAGCTTGCAACACGCCGGAATCGCGGCCACCACCACCGTCTACGACACAGCCGGACGGGCGATCGCCTCAACCAACGGCGCAGGCTCAAGCTGCAGCACCTACGACAGTGAAGGCCGGCTCACCGGCGACAAAGCGCCGGGCGAGACCGGCAACACCACATACACCTACGACCCCGCCGGCGCGCAGCGCACCGCAACCGATCCCGCGAGCGTCGTGGTTACATCCGAGTACGACGAGGCGGGACGTGTGAAGCGTTCCATCGACTCGTTCGGGGCCGAGAGCGTCTTCGCGTACAACGGCGAGGGTCAGATGCTCTCCCGAACCTCTGCGATCGGAAGTTTGGCAGGCAATCCGAACTACACGACGACCAACAGCTACAACGACGCGGGACAGCTCACCCAGATCCAGGATCCCGCCGGTCGTCTCTACAAGTTCACCTACGAGACACGCGGGAACCTGCACACGATCCAGTATCCGAACGCCACCTTCGCCTGGTTCGACTACAACGCTGGCGGCTCGCTATCCGCCCTCTTCAACCGGCACGGGACACTTTCGGTGCCCCCGCCGCCGAATGTTCCGGCGGATGCGAGTCCGATCGTCGACTACGCCTACACCTACAACATCCTCGCGAAGAAGACGCAGGAGGTCCGAACCGGCGGCGGGCTCACCACCGAAACCCAAAGCTACGCCTATGACGAGATCGGGCGCATGAAGTCCGTCACGCTGCCGAACCTGACCTTGCGTGAATACTCGTTCGATCTCGACTCGAATCGCACCAAGATCGAAGAAACCCCGTCGGGTGGCGTCAAGACGACAGTCGCCACCTACGCATACTCGCCGACGGTCTTGGATCAGCTCGCGAGCGTGACGCAAGGCTCGACAACGAACTACGGCTACAACACCGACGGCGACACGACCAGTCGAGGCTCCGACGCGATCACCTGGGACGGCCGCGGTCGCACAACCGGAGGAACGTTCTCCGGGACAACCGTGACCTACAACTTCGACCCCGCGGGACGTCGAAGTCAGCGCGTCGCCGGAGCAGGACCAAACAACACACTCCGCTACCTCTTCGGCGGTGGGGACGCATCGGTCTTCGAGACCAATGGAAACGGAACGCTGCAGCGCACCTCGATCGCCGGGCCCGCAGGAGATTTGGCAAGCTACGCCGGCGCACCGACCACAGGCACGACCGTGAGCTATCTCCTCTTCAACGGACATGGCGACGTCGCAGCAGAAGCCGACAACGCTGGAACGCGCACTGCCGCCTACACATACGATCCATTCGGAGGCGCCCTGCAAGCGCCGCCGTCGAATACGACGGTCGAGCGCTGGACCGGGAAATGGGACAAGCAACTCGACACAGCGTCAGGGCTAATCCAGATGGGCGCACGGCCCTACGATCCCGCGCTCGGGCGCTTCCTCGCGGTCGATCCTCTTGTGGGAGGCATGCTCAACAACTACGTCTTCGCCCTAGATCCCGTTAACGACTATGACCTTGATGGCCGAGGGGGGTGGCACTGCGACTACTCGGCTGGCTCCAATTCTCGTCGCTGTAAGGCCGAAACCCGGAAATACCGAGCGTATATGCGGCGACGTGGCACGAACCTTCATCTGTCCTTCGGGCTCGGTGGTTGTTTTGGGATGTGCTTTGGCATTTCGTTCTCTGGAGGCCGTTTGTACAAGAAGGTGGGTTTCTGGGGTTGGGGAATGTTTGGCCCATCCATAAGCTTTTCGAGTGCTCGCGCCAAGGATCAGGATGATTGGAGCTTCGGCGGGTGTGCTGCATACAGGTACGGCGGCTGCATTTCTCGAGGGCGCCGCAAGAGCGGGAGCCACTTTTGGAGCGTTACCATAACGAATGGCTACGGCTTCAGTTTTGGGCCTGAGCACAGCTCCAAATGGAGATAGCTCAACCGTTAGTCTCAATATCCCATCGCGACGTTAATGATAAAGGGGTACGCCAGAATGTGGGAGGTTGCAGCAAGCACTTCCGACGACCTGACAGCTTGGAGCAACGCAGCAATATTCGGAATCCTTTGCGTAGTTTTCGCGATGCTCTATCGACTCATGTTCCCGAGCATAGTGCGGCGGTTTCCAAAGTTCCTTCGACCGTCAACGACGGAGCTTCAGCGAGGTCCAATTCTCTTGGCTCGCTTATCATTTGCTGTAGGGCTCGTCTTTCTACTCGTTGGAGGGACCGGATACCTGGTAAAGGCGCTGTGAATCGCTCCGGGTGATACCAGAGTCTCTACAAAAACCCGGGGCGCTTGAGTGCGCCGCGGGTGCATGCAGAGCTGCGGCTCGGATTGGGGATCAACTGTTCTCTCAAGCGTGGCGCGCGTCTGATGCCCTTCTGGTGTCCCCAGGGCCCCTATCGCTGCCGGAAACGTCGCACCACGATCGTTGACCGCAACGCGGCGCCGCATCCGGATCACGTGCTGCGAGGGTTTGTGGCGCCGGCGGCGGATCGGCAGTGCGTCGCCGACATCACGTATATTCCGACGGGAGAAAATCATCTTTATCTGGCGTCGGTGCTGGATTGAACCGCCCCGGGATTGGTGGCGGGCCTTAAGTTGTCGCTCGATTGGCCAGACAGAATTACATTCGGCTTTTCTGGCGTTGCTCGATTGCTAAACCGCCTGTCGATCTCGCTCCTTCTCGTTCGTCGTATAGTCGGAGGCGGGAGCACCGCCCAAGCGGGAGGGAGGCATCATGGCGATACGAGCCAAGATCCAGGTCGCTGCGCCACCGCAGCGCGTGTTCGAGGTCCTATCTGACTTCGCGAACCACGGGTCGTGGGCGAACCAGAAGGCGGGCCTCGAGGTGAAGCCGGTGTCCGGCGGGCCGCTCGCGGTCGGGAGCACGTTCCACTCGGAGCAAACGTTCGGCGGCAAGCACGCCGCCGCAGACATCAAGGTGACGAAGGTGAGCGCGCCGAGCACGCTCGCGTTCGAGGCGCACCAGGGCGGCAAGAAGCCCGTCGTGTACACGAGCACCTTCACGCTGACGCCGGCGGGCGATGGCACGCTCGTCGAGCGCACGCTCGAACCGAACCCGGGGGGCCTCGTCATCGCGATCGCGAAGCCGGCGATCAAGGCCGACATGATGAAGGCGCTGAAGAATCTGAAGGCGAAGGTCGAGAGCGGCGCTTAACTCGTCGGCGCGGCGGCGATCGAGCCGCGGACCGTCGTTCCCGCGCCGGGTGACGACTCGACCTCGATGGCGCCGCCGAGCGCCTCGAGACGGTCGGTCATGTTCGTGAGCCCGGCGCCTCGTGCAACGCGCGCGACGTCGAACCCGGCGCCGTCGTCGGTGACGGCGAACGTCAGGGCGCCGTCGTCCTCGGCGAGCCGCACGACCGCGCGCGTTGCCTGCGCGTACTTGCCGACGTTCTGCAGGGCCTCGAGCACGCAGAAGTAGATGGCCGCTTCGACCTCCATCGGGTAGCGCGCGACGCCGTCGGTTTCGACGCTCGTCGGAACGGGCGCTTTTGCGGCCTGTGAGGTAAGCGCGGCGGCCAACCCGCGGTCGGCGAGCAGCGGTGGGTAGATCCCGTGCGCGAGGTCCCGAAGCGTTTGGAGCGCTTCGCCCGCGTCGTTCTGGAGCTGCTCAAGGAGCTGCGACGCCTGGGAGGCATCCGTCTGCATCAGATTCCGCGCGAGCCGGATGTTCACCGACAACGCGACGAGGTGCTGTTGCGCGCCGTCGTGGAGGTTGCGCTCGATCTTCCGTCGCTCCTGGTCCTGCGCCGAAACGAGACGCTGGCGCGACGCGCGCAGATCCTCGATCAGAGACACGTTACGCAGCACCAAGCCGGCGTGCGACGCAAGGTCGGTGAGGAGCCTCTCATCGGTCGGCGTCAGCGGCTCGTTCGGGGGCGCGGCGGCAGCGAGCACGCCCAGCAACTCACCGTGGTGCCGGACGGGGAAAACCTGCTCGGCTCCGGGGATCGCGGGGACCTCGCCATTCAAGAGGGGCGCAGCGCCGCTCGGCAGCGCGTGCGGCCATGCCGCTGCGGGCTTGAGGTCTCCGCCGACGCGGACCCAGACCTCGGCACGGGACGCCGCGGTCGCTTCGGTAACCAATTGCGCGAGACGGGGGAGCACCTCATCGAGCGAGTACGACTCGGCGATCCGGCCGCCGAGGACGGAGAGTATCTCCTGCGGCGTCGCGCGTTTCCCGAAGACGAGGCGGTTCGCGACGCGTCGCGCCCACGCGCGCAGCGGCTGGAACGCGAGCGCGACGGCCGCGGTTGCTGCGACCGACAGAGCGACGTTCGGCTTGCCGCGAGACCCGACCGCGGTTCCGATGCCGACGACGACGGCGACGTACACGAGCGTGATACCGGCGACGAGCGCGGCGAACACCACCGCTTTATTGATGACGACGTCGATGTCGTACAGGCGATGTCGCAGGATCGCGATGCCCATCGAGATCGGGATCCCGAGGATGGCCGCAAGGAGCGCGCACGACACGATCACGACGACGCCGCCCGACTGATTGTTGAGCGTCAGGTAGAACGGCGTCCCGATAACGAACGCGATGACCAGAAAGATCCCGGCCAACACCAGCAAACGCATCCGTTCGCGCGCGGCGCCTTTCGCGAGCCTGTATCGCTGGATAACCGAGAGGACTGTGCCCGCGAGGACGGCGACGAAGAGGATCCCGCCGGGGGCCGCCGCGGCGTCGACGAGACCCTTCGGTGCGGCGTACGGATTGTGGAACCCGTGCGGGAGCCCTTGCAGCTCCTCCGGGGTGCTCGCGACGACCGCCGTGAAAACGAGCAGCCCGAAGGGAGCGAATAGCGTGAAGAAACGCCGCCAGGCACGCGAGAGGAAACGACCATCCGGGAACATCGCGACGGCGATGGTCAACATGCCCATCATCGGGACCCACAACCAGTTCTGGAGCCATCCGAGGAAACCGGTGGCCGGGAGCGTGCCGCCGTGGTCGTGGACCGAGAGGACGACGTAGTTGACCGTG
Organism: Actinomycetota bacterium; assembly: GCA_049273905.1. Classification (GTDB taxonomy): domain Bacteria; phylum Actinomycetota; class AC-67; order AC-67; family AC-67; genus JBASRP01. The sequence continues at coordinate 2,205 of JBASRP010000298.1, read as the reverse complement.
GGATACACGAACGCGCCGACCACGCTCGTGATCAGGAGCAGCCATCCGATGGGGTTGTCGCTCCGCCGCGACGCGATGAGAACGCCGACGGCCCCGATGACGCCCGCCATCGCGATGTCCGATCCGCGGAACGCGAACGGGGTTTGTACGGGGACGCGGCGCGTGACGATGTGCGTGACCACCCCCGCCACGAGGAAGGCGAGGGAGAATGCCCCGCCCGCTAGGGCGAGTCGCCGGGCGCCGCGTTCGGTCATCGATCCACCTCGCACACGCTAACGCCTGTCTATCAGGAAGGATTATGAGCTGCGCGAAAGGGCCGTCTAGGGTGGTGACATGCCTCATCGGGTGCTGATCCTGGGCGGTGGTTTCGGGGGCGTAGCGGCAGCGAATCGGCTGCGCTCGCTCCTCGACGCCGACGACGAGATCGTCCTTGCCGACCGCCGGACACACTTCATGATGGGTTTCCGGAAGAGCCAGGCGGTCGTCGGACGCGAACCGATGGAGCTGCACCGTCGGCCCCTCGCGGCTCTCGAGAACAAGGGCATCCGCGTCGTCAACGCGGAGATCTCGCGCATCGATCCCGCCGCGCGCGCGGCGGAGGTTGGGGGCGAGCGCATCGAGGCCGACGCGTTGCTCGTCGGGCTCGGCGCGGAGACCGTCCCCGACGCGGTGCCGGGCCTGCGCGAGCACGCGCACAACGTGTATTCGGCGGACGAGGTCCCGGCCGCCGCCGATGCATTTGCGGCGCTCGGCGACGGCCGTCTGGTCGTCGGGATCTTCGGTGTTCCGTACAAGTGCCCGCCGGCTCCGTATGAGCTGTCGCTCCTCGCGAACGAGCAGCTCCGCGCGCGCGCCGCGCGCTCGACGGTCACCGTGTTCACGCCGCAACCGATGTCGCTCCCCGTGATCGGGAAAGCAGGGTGCGAATCCCTGGAGAGCCGCCTGGCCGGCGCCGGCGTCGAGTTCAAGCCGGACGCGAAGGCGGAGCGCGTCGAGGACGGCCGTGTCGTGCTCGCGGGCGGGGGAGAGGTTCCGTTCGACCTGCTTTTCGCGGTCCCGCCGCATCGCGTGCCGCGCGTCGTGATCGAGTCCGGGCTCGCCGAGCAGGGCGGCTGGGTGAAGGTGAATCCGCGCACGCTCGAGACGTCGTTCGACGGCGTGTACGCGGTCGGCGACGTCACCGCGATCCCGATGGCGAACAAGCAACCGATGCCGAAGGCCGGGGTGTTCGCCGAGGGCGAGGGAGAGGTCGTAGCCGAACGCATCGCCGCGCGCCTCGCGGGGCGCGAGCCGTCCGCCACCTTCTCCGGCGAAGGGTTCTGCTTCCTCGAGGTCGGTAACGGCGAGGCGCAGTTCGTGCGCGGCAACTTCCTGGCCGATCCCGCGCCAGAGGTAGAGCTGACCCCGCCGTCCGCCGAAGCGCTCGCCGAGAAGGACCGCTTCGAGCAGGAACGCCTCGACGCGTGGTTCGGCCCCGCGGCGTGAGCGGAGGCGTCGCCGCGTAGCATCGAGCCATGCTTCTCGCAGAGCTGGTCGAAATCGCGCGCGCCGTCGCCGAGACGTCCTCGCGCAACGCGAAGGTCTCGTTCATGGCCGGGCTGCTGCAGCGCGCCGAGCCGGGCCAGATCGAGGCGGCCGTCGGGTACCTCGCCGGCGAACCGCGCCAGGGACGGATCGGCGTGGGGTGGGCAACCGCGTACCGGCAGGACGTCGCGCCGGCCGCCGTCCCGAGCCTGACGATCGCCGAGCTCGACGACGCGATGACGCGGATCCTCGCGACCACAGGTCCCGGTTCCGTGGGCTCGCGCGGCGAGATCCTCGCGTCGATCTTCTCGCGCGCGACGACTGACGAGGCGGATTACATCCGGCGCTTGTTCACAGGCGAGATGAGGCAGGGCGCGCTCGACGGCGTGGTCACCGAGGCGGTCGCGCGCGCCGCCGAGGTCCCGGCCGCAGCCGTGCGCCGCGCGGTGATGTTGACCGGGGATCTCGGGCGAAGCGCGGTCGTCGCGCTCACCGCCGGTCTCGAGGGCCTGGGTGCGATCGGCCTGGAGCTGTTGCGGCCGCTCCAGCCGATGCTCGCGTCGATCGCCAAGGACGTGACCGAGGCTCTCGCGGCGACCGGCCCCGCGTCGGTCGAGTGGAAGCTCGACGGCATCCGCATACAGGCGCACCGCGCTGGCGGCGAGGTGCGCCTGTATGCGG
>JBASRP010000291.1:0-14776 GCA_049273905.1 Actinomycetota bacterium | reverse complement strand
CCCCAGGAATGGAATACGAGGACCTGCACTCCATCGGCTCCGACCTTCAGTGCAGCGTCGGCGATCTCCGCCAAGTGGTCCCGGCCGATCGGCTCGGTCATCCCCTCACGCCCACATTTACTTTGCGGAAACGCGCCGGGGCGGTGCCGTGCGCGACGCGTGCGCTCTGGCCGGGCTGGCCCTTACCGCAATTGGGAGTACCCCACACCGCCCACTCATCGCGCGCGCCGATCGCGTCGCACGACGACCAGAAGTCCACCGTCTTTCCCGCGTAGTTCGGGTTGCGGAGCATGCGCTTGCGCTTGCCTTTCTTGATCTCCCACGCGATCTCGCAGCCGAACTGGAAGTTGACGCGCTTATCGTCGATCGACCACGACTGGTTCGTCGACATGAACACGCCGTCGTCGGTCTCGGAGAGCATCTTCTCGAGCGACGAATCTCCCGGTTCGAGGTTGATGTTCGTCATGCGGATCAGAGGGATCACGTCCCAGCCGGACGCGCGCATCGTGCCGTTCGAGCGCGGCTCGCCGATCTCCGGCGCCGTCTCGCGCGAGGAGAGGAACTGCCGGAACACGCCACCCGTTATGACCTCCGAACGCTGCGCTGCGACGCCTTCGTCGTCGTAGCCGAACGACCCGAGTGCGCCGGGGAGCGTCGCGTCGGCCGTGATGTTGATGAGGTCCGATCCGTACCGGAGGTTGCCGCGATCCGGTGGGGCGAGGAACGACGTCCCGGCGTAGGCGGCCTCCATGCCCAGCACGCGGTCGAGCTCGATCGGATGACCGATCGACTCGTGCACCTGCAGCGCGAGCTGCGGCGCGTCGAGGATCAGCGTCGTCTCGGCGGTCGGACACTCCGGTGCTTTCAGCAGGGCGACCGCTTCCTCCGCGATCCGGGGCGCGGTACCGACGAGGTCCATTGCGCGCACGTGCTCGTACCCCAGGCACGCGAAGTGGCCGCGGAACGAGTTGGGATACGACCGCTGCTGAATCTCGCGCTCGCCGATCGCCAGCGCGCGGATCCCGGCCCCGGACTGTGTCACCGTCTGGTCGATGCGCGCGCCTTCGCTGGTCGCCAGGAACGAGGTCCGCCGCCAGAAGTCCATCGATGCTTCGGCGATGCCGAGCCCGCCGACCTCGCGCATCCGCTTCGCAGCCTCGAGAAGAGTGGCGATCTTCTCGTCGAGCGCGATGGCGAACGGGTCCTCTTCGATCGCGGTCGCCCACGTGGCGACGTGCGCCGGCTCCTCCGCAAGGCGAACCGGGGCGGCCTTGACTGCAGAGGATGATCGAGCCACCTCCGCCGCGTTGGTCGCGGCGCGTGACACCTCGCCCTCTTGGAGTCGCGCCGTGCCGGCGAAGCCCCACATCCCGTCGACGATCACGCGGATCCCGATCCCCATCGTCGACCCGCGATCGACGCCCTGCAATCGCTCGTCCTGGACGTCGATCGCTTCCCACTCTTCGCGCAGGAAGCGCGCGTCCGCGTAGGAGGCGCCGGCGTCGCGCGCCGCCTCGAGCGCGCGCTCGACGAGCCCCTGGATATCGCTCTCGACCATACGAAGCGCGAGCCTACACGCCGCACCGGAGCGGGCCAAGGCTCTCGAGAGACGGGTGCTACGCTGTCCCTCGCTCACCGAGCGGAGGCGTCCGTGGACTTCGATCTCACCCCCGAGCAAGAGCTCATTCGGAAGACCGCGCGGGATTTCGCGGAGCGCGAGATCGCGCCCGTCGCGATGGAGTACGACCGCCGCGAAGAGTTCCCGTGGCCGGTGCTCGAGAAGATGAAGCCGATCGGGTTCCTCGGCGCGTCGATCCCGGAAGAGCACGGCGGCATGGGGCTCGATCCGATCTCGTACTGCCTCGTGATCGAAGAGATCGCGCGCGCCGACTCGTCGATCCGCGGGATCCTCAGCGTGAACTGCTCCCTCGTCGGCACCTCGATCGTGAAGTACGGAACCGAAGAGCAGAAGCAGCACTGGTTGCCGAAACTCGCGAGCGGCGACGCGATCGGGTGCTTCTGTCTGACCGAGCCCGGCGCCGGCTCCGATCCCGGCTCGCTTCAGATGACCGCCGTGCGCGACGGCGACGACTTCGTTCTCAACGGCTCGAAGATGTTCATCACCAACGGCACGGTGGCCGGCCTCGCGCTCACGTTCGCGAACGCCGAGCCGTCGAAGGGCGCGAAGGGCATCACCGCGTTCCTCGTTCCGTGCGATACGCCCGGGTTCTCGGCGACCGAGATCAAGGGCAAGTTGGGCCTTCGCGCCGCCTCAACCGCGGAGCTCAGCTACGCGGACGTGCGGGTGCCGGCGTCGGCCGTGCTCGGCGAGATCGGCGGCGGGATGAAGATCGCGCTGTCGTCGCTCGACGACGGGCGCGTGAGCCTCGGCGCGGGATGTGTCGGCATCGCCCAGGGCTGTCTCGACGCATCGGTGCAGTACGCGAAGGAGCGCGAGCAGTTCGGCCGTCCGATCGCCGGCTTCCAGCTGATCCAGGAGATGCTCGCCGAGATGCTGATCGAGGTCGAGGGCGCGCGGCTGCTGGTGTGGCGCGCCGCGGCGATGAAGGAGAAGGGCGCGCGCAACACCGTCGAAGCGTCGATCGCGAAGTACGTCGCCAGCGAGGCTGCGGTCAAGTGCGCGAACCTCGCGATCCAGCTGCACGGCGGCTACGGCTACATCGACGAGTTCCCGGTCGGGAAGTACCTCCGCGACGCGCGCGTGACGACGCTTTACGAAGGAACCAGCCAGGTTCAGAAGCTGTTGCTCGGCCGGCACCTCACCGGCGTCAACGCCTTCACGACGTAGCTCCGATGCGCGTCGATCTGCACGTGCATTCGAACAACTCCGACGGCGCGTTCCCGCCCGAGGAGGTCGCGCGCATCGCGCGCGAGGCCGGGCTCGACGGGATCGCGCTGACGGACCACGATTCGACGGCGGGATATGAGACCGCGCGGGCCGCCGGGGAGTCACTCGGCCTTCGCGTGATCCCCGGCAGCGAGATCTCCGCCGTCTATCAAGGGAGCTCGGTGCACATCCTCGGCTACTTCCTCGATACGTCGCATCCGCGTCTGGTCGAGGAGCTCGAATCGATCCGCGACGACCGCGTGTGGCGTGCGAAAGGCATGATCGCGAAGCTCAACGAGCTCGGTGTGCCGGTCACGTTCGAGCAGGTCCGCGCGATCGCGAAAGGGGAGAGCATCGTCCGTCCCCACGTGGCGCAGGCGATGGTCGATCTGGGTGTCATCGAAAGCACCGTCGACGCCTTCACGCCGGAGTGGATCCTCGAAGACGGCCGCGCGTACGTCGAGAAGAAGGCGCTAACCCCGGAAGCGGCCGTCACGTTGATCGGCGAGGCCGGGGGCGTCGCGGTGATCGCGCATCCGGTCTGGCACCCGAAGACGCCCGAGGGGCAGGAACAGCTCGTTGATCTATTGGTGCCGCTCGGGCTGGCCGGGATCGAGGTCGACCACCCGGACCACGACCCCGAGACGCGCGCGCGGTTCCGTTCCCTCGCCGCGTCGCGCGGCTTGCTGACGACCGGATCGAGCGACTACCACGGGAACGACCACGGCGGGCGGATCGGCGAGAACACGACGGCGCCCGAGGTGCTCGACGCACTTGAAGAGTTGGCGCGGGAACGCGCGTCGTCCTCGAGAGGGGGCGGATCATGACACCGGCCGCGACGAAGACGAAGGAACTGATCTCCACCAACCCGGCCACGAACGAGGAGCTCGGGAAGGTTCCGCTCACCGCCCCGGCGGCGCTCGACGCGATCGTCGGGGAGGCGGCGCGCGCCCAGCGGCGATGGGGCGCGATGTCGCATCGCGAGCGCTCGGCCGTCCTCCGCCGGGCGGCGGAGTACGTCCGCGACCACCACGCCGAGATCGCCGAGCTGATCTCGCGGGAGAACGGCAAGCCCCTGATCGAGTCCTATTCGATGGAGGTCCTGCCGGTTGTCGACACCTTCTTCTTCATCGCGCGGAACGCCGGCAAGATCCTCGCGCCCCAGCGCGTGCCGACGCCGCAGCTTTTCTTCAAACAGAAGCGGCATATGCTGTTCCGCCAGCCGATCGGCGTGGTCGGCATCATCTCGCCGTGGAACTATCCCTTCTCGATCCCGGCCGGCGAGGTCGCGATCGCGCTGTCGGCCGGCAACGCGGTGATCCTGAAGCCGGCGCCGATCACTCCGTTGATCGGCGAGTGGATCAAGCGTGCGTTCGACGCCGCGGGATTGCCCGCAGGACTGCTGACCGTTCTCCACGGCGACGCCGCGATCGGCAAGGCGATGTGCCAGCATCCCGGCATCGGCAAGATCTTCTTCACCGGGTCGGTGGAGGTCGGACGCAAGGTCGCCACCGTGTGCGGACCGCTTCTCAAGCCCTACGTCCTGGAGCTCGGCGGGAAAGATGCGGCGATCGTCTGCTCCGACGCCGACCTCGATCGCGCGTCGCGCGGCATCCTGTGGGGCGGCGCCGCCAACGCGGGACAGACGTGCTCGGGCATCGAGCGCGTGTACGTCTCCCGCGACGTCTGGGCTCCGTTCGTCGACCGCCTGACCGCCCTGGCCGAGCGTGTCACGCCGGGCGATCCGCTCGATCCCGCAACGCAGATCGGCCCCTTCGCCGCCCCCGAGCAGTACGACATCGTCGACGGACAGGTCACCGACGCGCTCGACCGCGGCGCCAAGCGTCTGACGGGCGGCCCGGTCGACGTCGGCCTGCCGGGCAAGTGGTACGCGCCGGCTGTGATGACCGACGTCGACCAGCAGATGCCGATCATGCGCGAGGAGACGTTCGGGCCCGTCATCCCGCTGATGCCCTTCTCGGACGAGCGGGAAGCGGTAGAGCTCGCGAACGACTCCGAGTTCGGACTGGGAGCCTCCGTGTGGACGCGCGACACTCGCCGCGGCGTACGCATAGCCCAGCAGCTCGAGGCCGGAAGCGTCTGGCTCAACGACCACATGTACTCCCACGCCGCAGCCCAGCTGCCGTGGGGCGGCGTCAAGAAGTCGGGGGTCGGCGTGACGCACTCGGCCCAAGGCTTCTACGAGTGCTCGCACACCAAGATGATCGCGATCGACTCCGGGCGCGTCCCCGTTCTGCAATGGCACCCGTACGAGGAGCGTCTGCGCGCCGGTCTGACTGCGACGATCGATGCCTTGTACGCTCCCGGCATCGTCGGCCGGCTTCGCGCGCTTGCCGCCAACCGGCCGGAGCTGCGAGCGATGGTGCAGCGCGTGAGAGAGATGGGACGGGGGGCTCTGTAGTGGCAGCGCCGACGCTCAGCTTCATCCACGGTCCGGTCGCGGGACGCCGCGTGGAGATGAACTCCGACGAGCTGACCGTGGGCCGCGGGCAACAGAACGATCTGACGCTCGAGGATCCGCTCGTCTCGCGTCTGCACGCGATCTTCATGCGGCGCGGCGACGTCGTTCTGCTCGAGGACCTCGGCAGCCACAACGGCACGTACGTGAACAACGAGCGTCTCCACCAGATCCGGCAGCTGCATCACGGCGACACGATCGTGCTCGGCTCGAGCCGCGCGATGTTCGAGGACCCGTCGTTGATCACGGAGGAGACGACGGTGGTGTCCGAACCGATGGCGTTCGCCGCGCAGACGTTCACGCAACGCCAGCTGCAGGTGATGCGACTGCTCGCGCGCGGCCTTCCCAACAAACAGATCGCCGAGCGGCTGTTCGTGAGCGAGCGGACGGTGAAGGCATACCTCTCGAGCATCTTCGAGAAGCTTCAGGTGCAGAACCGGTCGGGCGCGATCACAGCCGCCCTGCGACTCGGCCTCATCGACCTGCCCGATGACTCGGATGGCAACGGGACCTAGGACGTCCTAGGACGGGTCCGGCGTCACGGACCCTTCGCTTGAATAGGGCATAACCGTCGGGGCTCGTGTCGGCTGTTCTGAATCACGGCTTCTTTCCTAGGCCAAGATGCTCCCCTTTCGGTGCGACTTCCTCAATACTCATCTAGGTCTTTAGTCGGGCGTCTCGTCATGCAATGCGCGAGAGGCCCAAAGGGGTTCACTTGGGGTACGTCCGCCGGCCCCAGCCGGCATCGAGTGGGGAGTTGGTAATGAAGTCACGTAAGCCACGTCTGCTGATCGCCGTCTGGCTCGTCGCAATCACGTCGGCGTTCATCGCGCCGCTGGAACACGCGATCGCGGCGCCGATCATTCAGAACGACGAGAACGGCGCGAACGACCAACCGGGACAGAAGGATCTCACGCGCCACTCCGTCGATGTCGCCGGATTGCCGACGAGCATCGATGTCACGTGGAACTGGGACCTCACGTCGCTCTCGGGCAGCAACACGGCAGACGGCTGTGCACTCTTCGACACCGACAACGACGGAAAGGTCAACTACTCGTTGTGTGTGACCATCCAGAAGAACCCGAATCCTCCGCCGGCCGTCCGGCAGGTCCCCGGCGTTAGCCCGCGCCTATATACGTGCGGCGACGACAAAGTAGACCGGTGCACGAGCCCGGTCACCCAGGTCACGAACTTCGCGTCCCAATGCTCCGTCGCGATCACGACGACCGATCCCTTCCCTACGGGAGACGATTCTCCGAGGGATACGACGGCGTCGTGTCACATCGTGCTTGCCGATGTTGGAGCGACCACGTCGAAACTCGTCAACACGTGTTCGTATCCATCCGAACAACCGAACTCAGACCCTTCGGACTGCGTGCTCATCCCGCGCGACGCTTTCCTCAAGGTCGTCAAGAACACGGTCGGGGGTGACGGCAGCTTCACCTTCACGCTGACGCCGCCAGGTGGAACCTTCGCGACAGTAACCACCACGAACGGAACCGGGGTGAGCGACTTCATCCCCGTGCGATCCGACGTCCCGATCACGCTGGCCGAGACCGTCCCGTCGGGATGGACCCTGACCAGCATCAGCTGTAACGGCGGTAGCCCCAGTGTGAACAAGCCGTCGGTGACTGTCGACCTCACGCCCGACCAGCAGGTCACGTGCACCTTCCTCGATACGAAGCAGAACCCCTCGCTGCTGCTCGACAAGACGGCGAACGTCAGCACCTACTCGGCCGTCGGCCAGGTCATCACGTACTCGTACCTGGTCACGAACAACGGCAACGTCGATCTGGCCGGTCCGGTCACGATCGCGGACGACATCACGACGAACGAGACGTGCCCGAACCTCAGCACCGTCGGCGACGGAGACAACGTTCTGGATCCGGGTGAGTCGATCACGTGCACCTCGACGCACACCGTCACCCAGGCCGACCTCAATGCGGGGTCCATCACCAACCACGCCACCGCGAGCGCGGGCGGCACCACGTCGAACCAGGACACGGTCACGGTCAACGCCAACCGTTCGCCAGGGCTCACTCTGGATAAGACGGCGACGGAGACCTCTTACGACGCCGTGAACGATGTCATCCACTACTCGTACCTGGTGACGAACTCGGGCAACGTGAGTCTTGCCGGCCCGGTGACGATCTCGGACAACAAGACCACCGCGACGTGCCCCAATGTCAATACCGTTGGAAACCTCAATGGCTTCCTGGACCCGAACGAGTCGATCACCTGCACTGCGACGTACGCGATCACGCAGGCCGATCTGAACAGCGGTTCGGTGACCAACGTCGCGACGGCTTCGGCCGGTGGGACGACCTCGAACCAGGACTCGGTGACCGTGAACGCCGTACGGTCGCCGGCGTTGACGCTCGACAAGAGCGCGACCGAGACGTCCTACGACGCCGTGAACGATGACATCCACTACTCGTACCTGGTGACGAATTCGGGCAACGTCAGTCTCGCGGGTCCGGTGACGATCTCGGACAACAAGACCACCGCGACGTGCCCCAACGTCAATACCGTCGGGAACCTCAACGGCTTCCTAGACCCGAACGAGTCGATCACCTGCTCGGCGACCTACACGATCACCCAGGCGGACCTCAACGCCGGCTCGGTGACCAACGTCGCGACGGCGAGCGCCGGCGGGACGACCTCGAACCAAGACACGGTGACCGTCACGGCCGAGCAGAGTCCTGCTCTGACCCTCGACAAGTCGTCGACGGAATCGACCTACGACGCCGTGAACGATGTCATCCACTACTCGTACCTGGTGACGAATTCGGGCAACGTCAGTCTCGCGGGTCCGGTGACGATCTCGGACAACAAGACGACGGCGACGTGCCCCAACGTCAATACCGTGGGGAACAACAACTCGCTGCTGGATCCGGGCGAGTCGATCACCTGCACGGCGACGTACACGATCACGCAGGCCGACCTGAACAGCGGATCGGTGACCAACGTCGCGAGGGCGAGCGCCGGCGGGACGACGTCGAACCAGGACACAGTGACCGTCACGGCCGAGCAGAACCCCGCCTTGACGATCATCAAGTCGGCGAGCCCGACCACGTACGACTCGGTCGGCGACGTCATCACCTACAGCTACGTGGTCACGAACAGCGGGAACGTGAGCCTTCCCGGTCCTGTGACCGTCGCCGACGACAAGACGTCGGACGAGACGTGCCCGGCCGTCACCACGGTCGGGAACGGCGACGCCAACTTGGACCCGGGCGAGATCATCACGTGCTCGTCCACGTACACGATCACGCAGGCCGACCTGAACAGCGGCTCGGTGACGAACACCGCGACGGCGACGGCCGGTAACACAACCTCGCCGCCGGACTCCGAGACCGTGACCGCGGTGCAGACCCGTTCGCTGTTGCTCGACAAGAGCTCGACGGAAAGCACCTACGACGCCGTTAACGACGTCATCCACTACAGCTACCTGGTGACGAACAACGGCAACGTGACACTCGCGGGCCCCGTGACGATCGCAGACAACAAGGCGACGGTCACCTGCCCGAACGTGAACACGGTCGGGAACAACGACGCCAACCTGGACCCCGGCGAGTCCATCACGTGTTCCGCGACGTACACGATCACGCAGGCGGACCTGAACAGCGGATCCGTCACGAACACGGCGAAGGCAACGGCCGGCGGCACCGACTCGAACGAGGACTCGGTGACGGTGACGGCCGACCAGAACCCGGCCCTTTCCATCCAGAAGACGGCCGACCCATTGACCTACGACTCGGTGGGCGACGTCATCAATTACTCCTACGTGGTTACGAACGTGGGGAACGTGCGGCTCGCCGGTCCGGTCTCCGTTGCAGACGACGTGACGACGAACGAGTCGTGTCCGAACGTGAACACGGTGGGCAACAACGACGCCTTCCTCGACCCGGGTGAGTCGATCACCTGCACGTCGTCGTACACGATCACGCAGGACGACCTGAACGGTGGCTCGGTCACGAACACCGCGACGGCCACGGCCGGCGGGACGACCTCACCACCCGACTCCGAGACCGTTACGGCGGAGCAGACGCGGGCGTTGGCCCTCGACAAGAGCTCGGACGTCGCGACCTACGACTCCGTTGGTGACGTGATCACATACTCGTACCTGGTCACCAACGTCGGGAACGTCCGTCTGGCCGGTCCGATCACGATCACCGACGACATCACGACGGACGAGTCCTGCCCGGCCCTTACCACGGTGGGCAACAACGACGCGTTCCTCGACCCGGGTGAGTCGATCACCTGTACGTCCACGTACACGATCACGCAGGCCGACCTGAACGGCGGCTCCGTGACGAACGTCGCGACGGCGCACGCCGGCGACACCGAGTCGCCGCCGGACTCCGTCACGGTGACCGCGAACCAGAACCCGGCGTTGTCGATCGTGAAGACGGCGGACGTCTCCAGCTACGACTCGGTCGGCGACGTCATCAACTACTCCTACGTCGTGACGAACACCGGAAACGTCAGCCTGGACGGTCCCGTGACCGTCTCGGACGACATCACGACGGACGAGACCTGCCCGGACGTGAACACGGTCGGGAACCTCGACACGGACCTCGACCCGGGTGAGTCGATCACCTGCACGTCCTCGTACACGATCACGCAGGCCGACCTGAACAGCGGCTCTGTGACGAACGTGGCGAGGGCGACCGCCGACGGGACGACCTCGCCGCCGGACAGCGTCACGGTTCCGGCCGCGCAGAACCGAGCGTTGTCGCTCGACAAGTCGGCCGACGTCGAGACCTACGACTCTGTCGGCGACGTGATCAACTACAGCTACCTCGTCACGAACACCGGCAACGTCAGTCTGCCGGGCCCGGTGACGATCGACGACGACATCACGACGAACGAGTCCTGCCCGGACGTGAACACGGTCGGCAACCAGGATTCGTTCCTCGACCCGGGTGAGTCGATCACCTGCACGTCGTCGCACACGGTGACCCAAGCCGACCTGAACGCCGGCTCGATCACCAACACGGCGACGTCGAAGGCCGAGGACACGACGTCGAACCCGGATTCGGTCACCGTCACGGCGGACCAGAACCCGGCGCTCACGGTCGACAAGAGCGCGGACGTCGACTCGTACGACGCAGTGGGCGACGTCATCAACTACAGCTACGTCGTGAAGAACACCGGCAACGTCAGCCTGGCGGGTCCGGTGACTATCGACGACGACATCACCACGGACGAGACGTGTCCGGCCCTCAGCACGGTCGGGAACAACGACAACTTCCTCGACCCGGGCGAGCAGATCACCTGCTCGTCGTCCTACACGATCACGCAGGCGGATCTGAACCGCGGCTCGATCACGAACGCGGCGACGGCCCACGCAGGCGACACGACCTCACCGCCGGACGAGGTGACCGTGCCCGCCGACCAGAACCCGTCGCTCCACATCGACAAGACGGCGGACGTCGACTCGTACGACGCGGTCGGCGACGTCATCAACTACAGCTACGTCGTCACCAACAACGGCAACGTGAGCCTCGAGGGCCCGATCACGGTGTCGGACGACATCACGACGAACGAGTCGTGCCCGGCCGTCAACACGGTTGGGAACAACGACAACTTCCTCGACCCCGGCGAGTCGATCACCTGCATGTCGTCGTACACGATCACGCAGGCCGACCTCGACCGCGGCTCGGTGACCAACGCGGCGTCGGCGTCGAACGGGACGACCACCTCGCCGCCGGACACCGTGACGGTGCCGGCCGACCAGAACCCGCACATCGACGTCGAGAAGACCGGAAACCTCGACGTGGGTGACGACAACGTTGCGAACCCGGGTGACGAGATCAGCTACACGATCACGGCCACCAACGACGGCAACGTGACGCTGGATCCGGTCACGGTCGAGGACCCGCTCTTCGGGGACGACCTCGTGTGCGACAAGGACGCCCTGGCACCCGGTGACACCGTCACCTGCACGGGCACCCACGAGCTCACGCAGGCCGAGATCGACGCCGGCAAGGTCACCAACACCGCGACCGGCACCGGCACGCCCCCGACCGGCCCGAACGTGACCGACACGGACACGTTCGAGGTGACGATCGGTCAGGTCAAGGACATGGCGTTGGCGAAGTCGAACTCCGGCAACGCCGATCAGGACGGAAGCGGCACGATCACCGAGGGCGACGACATCACCTACACGATCGGCGTCCACAACACGGGGAACGTCACGCTCACGAACGTAACCGTAACGGACCCGGTCCCGGGGCAGACGACCTACTTGTCGTGCGGCCCGGCGAGCGTCACGTGCTCGCAGAGCAACGGGACAGTCACGTGGACGATCCCATCGATCGCTCCCGGACAGACGGTGAACGTGACACTGACCGTTCGCGTCGGCGTGATCACAACCTGCGAGATCTGCAACATCGCCTCGGCGACGGCAACGCAGATCCCCGCGGGACGTGCGTCGCCGCGGCTCTGCGTCACCCCGCTGCCGGTGGACCACCCGGACCAAGCGAACGCGAGCGGCAGCGCTCTCGGCGCGAGGCTGCGCGTGGACCTGCTCAACATCAACCAGGACATCGTTCCGGTGTCGAGCAGCCAGTCGGGTGTCGGTAACGACGCCGACCAGGACAGCGTCCTGAGTCTGGCCGTGCCGCCGCCGGGCGGGGCGATCGCCAGGCTGGGCCTGATCACGACGACGACGTCGAGCACCGTCTCCGACGCCCCGGCACGGGCGATGGACACGGGCACGGCGGAGACTCTCGGCGTGAACCTGCTCAACGGAACGATCACGGCCGACGTCGTGCGCGCGGTTGCGCACGCCGAGGCGAACGGGATCGGCTCGTTCAACAGCTCGCTCGGCTCGACCTTCGTGAACCTCAAGGTCGCGGGCGTGACGATGGCGAACGTGGCCCCGAACACGACCGTGAACCTGCCGTCGCTGCTGTTCGGCAAGGGCAGCTACGTCAAGCTCTACGAGAAGGTCGGCAGCACCTCGCGGCCGGCGCAGGAGCAGCTCTCGGGCGGGATGTACGCGGCCGACATCACGGTCAACATGATCCACGTGTTCGTGAAGGACGCGCTGCCGATCCTGCCGGGGAACCAGACGGCCGAGATCATCGTCTCGGGCGCGACGGCGCATGCGGACTTCCCGCAGACGACGATCTGTAACATCCAGCCGGCTCGGTCCGTGAGCGGTCACGCGTTCATCGCGTCGGCGGTCGTCACGGCCCCCGATCCGCTCGGCGACCCGGACCTCGTCAGCGTCATCGAGGGCTTCTCCGGGATACCGGCGTCGGGTGGTCACGACCACCAGGAGCTGGCGAGCGTCGTCCTGCTCGAGCCGGACGGCCAGGTGCTGAACACCGAGGACGTGTCGTCGGACAGCCAGGCCACGATCTTCGGACCGACGATCGGCGGGTCGAGCTACGCGCAAGCGGCCGACGTCTGCCTGCTCGAGATGGCGAACGGCTGCACGGTTCGGGCGACGCTCGTGAAGTCGAGGTCCACCAGCCTCGCGTCGTCGTCCGGTCCGACGGGAGCGCCCCAGTCGAATGCGGCCGGGACGCAGCTGGTCGGTCTCGTTATCGCCGGGACGCCGATCAACGTCACACCGCAGCCCAACACCGTCATCAACATCCCGGGCGTTGGATTCATCGTCCTGAACGAGCAGTTCTGCGACGGCGGCGGGACGCTGGCGAACAACTGCACCGACGGGCTGCACTCGGGCTTGACGGTGCGGGCGATCCGGTTGGTGGTCACGCTGCTGAATCCGCTCGGTATCGGGGCGGAGGTCATCGTCGCGGAGGCGCACTCCGACGTGACGCGGCCACCGCTCACGCAGTCGGTGCCGACGACGGGCATCTAGAAAGCCCCACCAAAGAGCAGGGACCCCTTCGGGGGTCCCTGCTCGGGGTTTCGGCCCCCGTTGCTGAGCGGCGCGCTCACCGGGATATGCTCACGAAATGGCCGACCGCGACGACCGCATCAAGATCGGCGTCCAGGATCCGACGCGTCCGCCGTACACGGTCACGAAGATCCTCGTCCGCGTCGCGGAACGCGTCCGCCTCGACTCCTACTGGATGATCGACCACCTCCAGGGCGTCGTCCCGACGGGCATGTGGTCGAAGGACCTCACGCCGGCGGCCCGCATGGTCAAGAATCCCGACGAGTTCTTCGACCCGTTCGTCATCCTCGGCGGCCTGGCGACGAAGACGCGGCGGATACGGTTCGGGACCGCGGTCACCGACACGGTGCGCCTGCATCCGGTCACGATCGCGCGCGCCGCGCTGACGCTGCAGCACGTGTCGAAAGGCCGCTTCATCCTCGGGATCGGAGCGGGGGAGCGAGAGAACACCGAGCCGTACGGCCTTTCACTGGCGAAGTCCGCGTCGCGTTTCGAAGAAGCGCTGAAGGTGATCCGGCTTCTGTGGTCGTCGCGGGACCCGTTCGACTTCGACGGCGAGTTCTACAAGCTCAAGGGCGCGATCCTCTCGCTGCGCCCGTACCTGAAGCGCCCGCCGCCGATCTGGGTCGCGGCGATGGGGCCGCGCATGCTCGAGACGGCCGGCCGCTACGCAGACGGCTGGCTGCCGCACACGCTGACGGTCGATCGCTACGACGCGGCGCTACGGCGCTTGCGCACGGCGGCCGCGTCGGGGGGTCGCGACCCGTTGTCGATCACGCCCGGGCTCGTGATCACCGGGCTCTTCGACTCGTCGCACGAGACCTGCCACGCGGTCCTCGAGTCGCCCGCGCTGAAGCTGGGTGCGTTGATCATCGACGCGAACGCATGGAGCGATGCCGGCGGGGTGCATCCGTTCGGCGAGAGTTTCGGCGGGATCCGCGACTTCGTGCCGAACCGTTTCTCACCCGACGACGTGCAAGCGGCGATGGAGAAGGTGCCGTGGGAGGTCGTCCACGCGCTCTTCCCGCACGGCACACCGGAGGAGATGGCGCTCCATATCCGCGCCTTCGAGCGCGTGGGCCTGCGGCACGTCGTCTTCAACAACATCACGGCGATCGGCAAACCGCAGAAGGCCGTCGCCTCGTTCACCGCGCTCGTCCGCTGCGCGCGCCTGCTGCGCCGCGGCGGCCCGTCGTGATCTCGCTGTGATCGAGCCGCGCGACGATCACCCGCACGACAAAGGCACCGAGCCCGCTTGGAGCGAGAGCACCTACTTCAACTTCGTCGACGCCGCGACGGGCCTCGCCGGTTTCTCCCGCATCGGCTTCCGCCCGAACGAAGGGAGCGCCGACGCGACGCTGTTCCTGTTCCTGCCGGATGGCGGCGCGGTCGCCGTCCTGGAGCGCGAGCAGAGACGCGACATCCCCGAGGTCGCCCGCGTCGGCGGGATCGCGCACGAGCGTCGTGAGGAACTTGCGCGGTGGGTCGTCGAGGCGCACGGCAAGGGCCTTGCCGTCGCGCGCGCGGACGCGGTCGACATCGCCGGCGCGCAATCGCGGGCCGGGGT
>JBASRP010000289.1:0-4139 GCA_049273905.1 Actinomycetota bacterium | reverse complement strand
TCGCTGCCTGCGGCGGGGGAGCCGCCGCCACCGATCCCCGCGAAGCGTGAGGGACACAAGCAGCCGGACACCTACGGCGTCGCTCTGATCATCTTTGGTGCGGTGCTCGTCTTAGCCGCCGGCCCGTTCGTCTTCGGCAACAACGGGTTCGGAACGAACATCCGGATCCCGCTGCCGCTCCTCGTCGTCGCCGGTGTCTTGGTGGCGATCGGCGTGCGTCGTCGTCGCGGCTAGTGAGACGCATCGGGCGACGCGTCGCGGCGGTGGTGCCGTTGGGGCTCGTCGCGTCGTGCTCCCAGCAAGACGTCGAGGACGGCATCGCGAACGCGATCAAAGCGGCGCTGTGGTTCATGGCGAAGATGATCTTGATCAGCCTCGGGCTGCTGCTCGCGTGGGCGTTCGCGGCGGCTCTGGGGGGAGCGCTGATCGCGTTCGGGATCAACCGCCGGAAGGCCGACGTGCCGACGGTTGCGGCCATCGTTTGCGGGATCGCGATCATGGTGGGCGCATGGCCGCTGGTGTTCTCGGACGACGGCCTGGCCGGGGTGATGGCGCCGGGGTCGATCGGCCCCGCGACGGCCGGGCCGATCGTCGGTCAGGTGCTCGCGGTCGTCGGCGTGGTGATCGCGGTGATCGTGCTCCTGAAGCGTCGCGACAAGAAGAAGCCGAAGGCGCCGCCCGCCACGGCTGCGCTGCCTCCCGTTGAGCAGGTCGCAGAAGTCGAGCCGGTCAAGCGGAAGGCGCCGGTCAAACGGAAGACGGCCGCGAAGCCGAAGGCGGCAGCCAAGCCCCGCAAGAAGACTCCGGCCTCCACAGCGCCGCGCCGGTAGTACGTTCTCTCACGAGGTGCCTGCCATGGCAGGCATGTCAGGCATGTCAGTCGCTTCCTGAGGCGGATACCGTCCCGGCCGGCGGCGGGCCGGAGGCGATCGGCACGCTCGGCGGCGGCGCCTCACCGCGCGCGACGGCACGCAGCACGCGATAGAGCGGCGAGACCTTTAGCTCACCGAGGCGCTGCGGCAGATCCACCTCCATCCGTTCGACGCCGGGCGAGTCGACGGAGATGTGCGCGCCGAGATGACGCAGCACGTCGTGCATCGGCTTGTTCTCGACGAGCAAGTAACCGATGAAACGCTTGATGCCATTCTCGATGGCGACGGCGGCCAGCGCTTCGAGCAGAAGCGTGCCGATGCCGTGGTTCTGGTACTCGTCGAGGACGGTGACGGCGGCCTCCGCTTCCTCGGCGTTGTCCTTGCTGCGCACGTAGCGCGCGACGCCGATCGCGTGCTCCGGATTCTCGTCGTGCGAGAACGCGATCCACGCGAAGTGATCGTGGTAGTCGATCTGTGTGAGGTAGTCGAGGTCCGCGTCGGTCAGTCTCTTGAGTCCCATGAACCGGCGATAGCGCGACTCTTCCGAGAGCTCCTCGTACCCCTGTCGCAGAAGGTCGCGGTCCTCGGGCACGATGGGGCGGATCCGGATGCGCGTCCCGTCGTGCGTCGAGAGGATCGCCGTGCGGCCGCCGATGAAGCCGCGATCGACGTTCATCGTCGTGATTTGGCGGCGGCGTCGCGCAGCGCGGCGAGCACATGGCGGTCGATGCGGTCGCCGTCGACGACGCGCTCCTCGAGGTTCTCCCAGCCGGCGAACATCGCCAGCGCCCTCGCGCGGTCGCCCTTGGGCTCGAGATAGCCGGTCGCTCTCAGCGCTGCGTCGATCTCCTTGCCGAGAGTCTTCGTGATCTTGATGAGATCCTCGTCGGTGGGTTTCGTGAAGAGCACGCGATGCGCGTCGAGCAAGCGCGCGAGCTCGCGGACCGGCTGCTTGTGATCGTCGACGCGGAGGTCGGCGACGATGTCGGTCGTTCCGCCGTAGCCGCCGTTCGGCGCCACGACGTACAGCGCCGCCGACTGACGGCCGCGGCGATCACCCCCGGCGCTGTCGCCGGCGGCGAGCGCAGAAACCAAGCGCGTGGCGAGGTCGCCCTCCGTGCGCTCGAACGCTTCCGCCATCGCGGTTACCACGCCGGACCCCTTGAGGATGTTGCCCTGCGCGGCGTAGCCCTCGCCGATCGTGCCGCCGGCCCAGTCGATGCACGCGCGGCCGGTGAACGACTCGGCGTTGCCATGCGCGTCGACGACGCCGAGCTGGCGCTGCTCCTTCTCGGGGTCGGGATCGGTCAGGAGTGTGACGACCTCGTCGGCCGATCGTCCGGCCGACAGCAACGAAAGGCCGCGCGGGCCGTACGAGATGTTCGCGAGCGCCTGTGTTGCGAGCGCTCCCGCGTGGGGGTGCGCCCATGGAACCAGCGCGCCGACCGCAAGGAACTTCGAGGCGACCGCGACGCCGAAAGACTCGCCGTCGCGCGCCACGATCGAGAAGGTCACGCCGCCAGTCAAGCGGTCGGTCGAGGTGCGTTCAACTCCGGCGCTTGGCTAGGATGGGCTGCCGGTCACGGACGTGGCCGCCAAGTGAGAGCAAGTTTCGACCAGGAGGTGGCGGCGTGGCGGTCATCAAGACCATCGATCTCGTCGGCGTGTCGACCGAATCGTGGCGCGACGCCGCACAAGCCGCGTTGGCGGAAGCCTCGAAAACCCTTCGCGGGATCGAGGGCATGGAAGTCCTGGAAACCTCCGCGGTGGTCGAAGGCGACAAGATCAAGGAGTACCACACGCACGTCCAGATCCGGTTCCGGCTCGAGCGCTAACCTTCGTACCCCTCGACTTCGCTGACGGGTCGCACGGTCGCGTCGCTCGGGTCGGCGCCCGCGCTACGCAGGGCCCGGCGCTGATGCAGCAGATCCCAGCACTGGTCGAGCGTCTCCTCTAGCTTCTTGAGGCGCTCGCGCTCGCCGCCGGAGACGCCTTCCTCCGACTCTTTCTTCCAGAGCTTGTGCTCCTCGTCGGCCAGCTTGTTGATCTGTTCGAGGATCTTGTCATCGGCCATCTTTCACCTCCGAATCCCGCGGCCCCAGCAGCCTACGCCGGATATACTCGAGCGGGCGCGCGGCGTCCTCCTGACCCGTTGAGATCCACTTCGTCTCGGCCTTGTCGCCCGGGCCGTCATGCCCGGGCCACGCACGCCTACCCAACGACTGAGGGACGCTGAAACATGCCCGCTTCGGTGCTCGTCGGCGCGCAGTGGGGCGACGAAGGCAAGGGCAAGATCACCGACCTTCTGGCCCCCGAGGTCGACTACATCGTCCGCTACCAAGGCGGGAACAACGCCGGGCACACGGTCGTCGCGGGCGACGTGAAGCTCGCTTTGCACCTCGTCCCGAGCGGGATCCTCCGGCCGGATGTCGTGCCGGTCATCGGCGACGGTGTCGTGGTCGATCCGGCCACGCTCCTCGAGGAGATCGACGCTCTCGCCGAACAAGGCATCTCGTGCGAGCGGCTCCTCGTCAGCGGCAACGCGCACCTGATCATGCCCTATCACCAGGAGCTAGATAAGGTCACCGAACGTTTCCTCGGGCGCTCGAAGCTCGGCACGACGCGCCGCGGGATCGGCCCCGCGTACGGCGACAAAGCCGCCCGCATCGGTCTGCGCGTGCAGGACATGCTCGACATGAAGATTTTCGCGCAGAAGCTCGAGGTCGCTCTCAAAGAGAAGAACGCGGTCCTGACGAAGGTCTACAACCGCTTGCCGCTCGAAGCGAAGCAGATCATCGAGCAGTACGAGGGCTACGCGGAAAGACTCGCGCCATTCGTCTCCGACACGTCGCTCGTGATCTACCGCGCGTTGCGCGACGACAAGCACGTGTTGTTCGAGGGAGCGCAAGGCACGCTGCTGGACGTCGACCATGGGACGTATCCGTTCGTGACGTCGTCGAGTCCGGTCGCCGGCGGCGCATCGACCGGCGGCGGCGTTGGGCCACGCGAGATCAGCCGCGTCATCGGTGTGACGAAGGCCTACGTGACGCGCGTCGGTTCGGGGCCGTTCCCAACCGAGGACCTCGGGCCCGACGGCGACGCGATGGGCGAACGCGGCCACGAGTTCGGCGTCACCACGGGGCGCAAGCGCCGGTGCGGGTGGCTCGACGGCGTGCTGCTGCGCTACGCGACGCGTGTGAACTCGCTGACCGACGTGTTCCTGACGAAGCTCGACGTGCTGTCGGGGTTCGAGACGCTCAAGCTCGC